>CAYZDB010000019.1:0-17752 GCA_964476985.1 uncultured Acidobacteriota bacterium
GGGCGCTGCAGCGGCGGGCGGCGGCCGAGCGCGGTCCAGCGCCGGTAGCCCGCGGCGCCGGCCCGCCCCGCCAGCGTGCCCGCGCCGGTGAGCGCGGATCGGAGCGCGGCGTCGTCCATCCTCGCGACGATACCCGAGCCCTGCCCGCCCCTCGACACGCTCCGCGCTCCCGGGTGGGCGGCGCGCGGGCTTGCGGGTAACCTCCCGCCGATGCTGACGCTCGACCGCCTCGGCCGCACCGTCGCGGGCCGGACGCTCTTCCGCGAGATCACCTGGGCGCTTCACCCCGGCGATCGCTACGGGCTCGTCGGTCCCAACGGCTGCGGCAAGACGACCCTCCTCCGGATCATGGCCGGCCTCGACGAGGCGGACGAGGGGGCGGTGCACCGGCGCAGCGGACTGCGCGTCGCCTACCTGCCGCAGGAGGTCGAGGCCGAGCTGCCCCCCGACGCCTCGATCCTCGAGGCGGCGCTGATGGCGGCCGACGACGTGCGGCGGCTCGGGCGCGAGTGCGACGAGCTGGCCGAGGCGATCGCCGCCGCGGCGGCGGCGCCGGGCGACGAGGACCGCGTCCACCGCCTGACCGACGCCTACGGCGAGAAGCGCGCGCTCTTCGAGTGGTCGGGCGGCGACGCGCTCGAGACGCGGGCGCGGATCGTGCTCACCGGGCTCGGCTTCGCGCCGGCCGACCTCGCGCGGGCCGTGCGCACCTTCTCGGGCGGCTGGCGGATGCGCGCGCTGATGGCCCGGATGCTGCTGTCGGGCGCCGACCTGCTGCTGCTCGACGAGCCGACCAACCACCTCGACCTGGACGCCCTGGCGTGGCTCGAGTCGCACCTCGCCGCGAGCCCCGCGGCGCTGGTCGTGGTCAGCCACGACCGCGTCTTCCTGGACCGCGTCGCGACCCGCGTCGCCGACATGGTGAAGGGGACGCTGCGGGTCACCAAGGGGGGCTACACCGAGTGGCAGCGCGTGCGCACCGCGGAGCGCGCGGCGAACGCGAAGAAGGACGCGCTGCTGGCGCGGGACGAGGAGCGGCTGGCGCGCTTCGTCGAGCGCTTCGGCGCCAAGGCCACGAAGGCGGCCGCGGCGAAGGACAAGGCCCGCCTCCTGGCCGGCGTGCAGGACGAGCGCGCGGCGATCGAGGTCGACCCGTCGTGGGGCTGGCGCTTCCGCTGGCCCGACCCGCCCCACAGCCACGAGCTGATGGTCAAGCTCGAGCGCGCCGGGAAGCGCTACGGCGAGAAGTCCGTGCTGGAGGACGTCACGCTCGAGATCCGGCGCGGCGAGCGCTGGGCGGTGATGGGACCCAACGGGGCCGGGAAGACGACGCTGCTCGGGCTCCTCACCGGCGCGCTGCCGCTCGACGGCGGAACGCGCGCGGTGGCGCCGGGGCTGCTGGTCGGCAGCTTCGCGCAGCACCAGCTGGAGGCGATGGACCCCGAAGCGACGGTGCTCGACGACACCCTGCGCGCGGTGCCGGGACGGCGGCCGGAGGAGGCGCGGCGCGCGCTGGGCACGTTCGGGGTCGGCGAGCTGCACGTCGAGCGGAAGATCCGGACCCTCTCCGGCGGCGAGCGGGCGCGGGTCGCGCTGGCGCGGCTGGTGCTGCGGCCGGCCGCGCTGCTGCTGCTCGACGAGCCGACCAACCACCTCGACCTGCCGTTCCGCGAGGCGCTCGAGGAGGCGCTGGCGGCCTGGCCCGGGACGCTGCTGGTCGTCAGCCACGACCGCGCCTTCCTGTCGCACGTCACGACCGGCGTGCTGGCGGTCGAGGACCGGCGCGTGACGCGGCTCGACGGCGGCTGGGAGGAGTGGCTCGCCTGGCGCGCGGCGCGGCGCGAGTCGGCGAGAGGGGAGGCCGCTGCCGCGGCCGGCGGCGGGGCGCCGCCGGAGCGGGGGCGCGAGGCCCGGCGCGCCCGGGCCGAAGCTCTTCAAGACCGCAACCGCCGCTTGAAGCCGCTGCGCGAAGAGGTCGAGCGGCTGGAGGCGCGGATCGCGGCGATCGAGTCGCGCATCGGCACGATCGACGGCGACCTCGGCGATCCGGCGGTGCACGCCGACGGCGTCCGGATGCGCGAACTGGCCCACGAGCGCGAGGCGCTCGAGCGCGAACTCGGCGCGCTCGAGCCGGCCTGGGAGCTGGCCGCGACGCGCCTCGGGGCCGCCGAGGCGGAACTGGCCTGAGCGCGCGCCCGGCCCGCGGCGTCCCGCCCCCGCTGCCCCGGTCTACAGCACCAGTTCGGCCGGGACTCCCGGCGCGGTCGTCGCGGAGCCCTGCCAGGTGCGCCCGTCGGGGGCGGTGACCGTCACGGTCCACGAGCCCGCCGGCAGGTCCTCGAGCGTGGTGCGGCCCTCCGCGGCTTCACGCTCGGCCCGCGCCCCCGCGCCCCAACCGATCGTGCGGTGGAGGCGCCCGTCGGCTCCGACCACCCGCACGGTGGCGATCAGCTTCGAGCCCTCGAGCTCCTTCACGCGCAGCGTGAGCTGCGTGGCCGGAGCCAGCTGGACCGGGACCGGACCCCCGGGCGCCGTCGCCTGCAGCGTCGCGACCGCCGAGTTGGCGGCCTGCACGAGGACCTCCCAGCTCCCGGGGGGCACCACCGGCAGCCGCACGCGGCCGGCCTCGCCGGTCGGGTAGCGCCCACCGGTGACCGTGCGCCCCGCGCCGTCGAGCACGCTCGCGAAGACCACGTCGGGGATCCCGCCCCCGGGCAGCCGGACCTGGAGCGAGAGCCCCTCGGTCGGGTTGAGCGTCAGCTCGAGATTGGCTGCGTCCTGGCCCGAGGCGACCACGACGCTCTCCGTGTGCGCGGCGTACCCCTCCTTCTTCGCGGACAGGCGGTAGGTCCCCGGCGCGACGTTCGCGATCGAGAAGCGCCCCGACTCGGCGCTCAGCCCGCCGTAGCCGCCGCGGAAGAAGCCCGGCTCCTCGGCCTGGCCTTCCGGCGCGAGCGTGACCGAGACGCCGGCCACGGCGGCGCGGTCGAGGGCGTCGACGACGCGCCCCTCGACCTTCGCCGTCGGCAGCCGGAGCGTGAGCTCGCGGCTCTCGGCCAGCTCGACCGTCTCGTTGTAGGTGAGCCCCTTCTCGAACAGGTTGAGCGTCAGCTCGTAGGTCCCCGGCTCGAGCCCTTCGATCCGGAACGCCCCCTCCGAGTCGGTTCGCCCCTGGCCGAACCCCTGCACCGTCCGGCCGCGCGCCCAGATCGCGGCCCCGGCGACCGGCTGTTCGCCGAGCAGGGCCCGCCCCGAGAGCGTCAGCCCCTTGCCGAAGTCGAGATCGAGCCGCGTTTCGGGCGTTCCCGCGACGATCTCGACCTCGCCCGACGCGGAGCGCCCCGCGTCGCGCGACATCGCGCGCACCGTGTAACGGCCCGGGGCGAGGTCGGCGATCCGGTAGTTCCCCTTGAAGTCGACGCTGCCCGAACCCCAGCCGGCCGCGGACCAGGCATTGACCGAGACTGAAGCGAACTCCTCGGGGGGCAGCCCCTGCAGCGTCCCGGCGAGCACGCCCCCGGCGTTCAGCGTGACGGTGAGCCCGGCGACCGGAGCCCCCTTCACCTCGATCTTCGGACCGTCGACCGCCGGCGCGAACCCCTGCCGCGTGGCCGCCAGCGTGTAGCTGCCGTCCTGCACCCCCTCCACCGCGAACGCGCCGTCGGGCCCGGTGGTGGACTCGCTCCCGCCCCAGCGCTGGCCGGCGGGCTGGACCTCGACCAGCGCGCCGGCGATCGGCGCGCCGCCGGCGTCGACCACGCGCCCCGAAACGGTCTGGCCGCCGGGGAAGGTCAGGTCGAGCCGGTTTGTGCCGGCGCGCAGCTCGAGGTCCTTCACGGCGCGTCCGTACTCGTCGTGCACGGCCGCGATCGAGGCCGGCCCCGGCTTCAACCCCTCCAGCCGGAAGCGCCCGTCGCCGTCGCTGGAGGCCGAGTTGGACATGAAGCGCGGCCCGCGCCGCTCGCCGGTCTCGACCAGTTCCACCCGCGCGCCGATCGCCGGCCGGCCGTCGGCGAGCAGCGCCGTTCCCTCGACCACCGAGCCCGGTTCGAGCGCGAGCTGGAGCCCCTCCACGTCCTCGCCGGCCGGCACCTCGACCTCGTCGACCTTCTTCTCCTGGTAGCCGTCGACGCGGGCCTGGAGCGAGATCTTCCCCGGCTCGACCGACTCGAAGACGAAGCTCCCGGTGTCGTCGGTCTCGGCCCAGTCGCCGCCGCCGAAGACGACGAACGCGCCCATCCCGGTGCCGCCCGTGATGCTGCGCTGCAGCATCACGCGCGCGCCGGCGACCGGCTTGTCGCCGGCCACGACCGTCCCGCTCACGCGCGAGCTCGGCCGCAGTTCGACGGCGAGCGGGGCGGCCGCGCCGGCCTCGATCCCGGGGCGCCGCTCGGTGACGAAGCCGGTGTGCCAGAACATCAGGTCGACCTTCTCGCCGGCGCGCCGGTCCTCGATCGCGAACCAGCCGTCGGAGCCGGTCGTCGCGTCGGGATCTCCCGGCGGGCGCATTCCGGGCAGGATCGGGAACGGGCCGCCCGGGACCGCCCGCACCTCGACCCCTTCGACCGGTGCGCCGCCGGGCGCGGTGACGGTCCCCTCGATCCGCGCCGCGGGCTCGAGCGCGATCGTCCCCAGGTCGACCGGCGCGGCCGCGGCGGCGACCTCGAGGCCGGGCACCGTCTTCGTGGCGAAGCCGCGCCGCCGCGCCGTCACGTCGTAGCGCCCGGGCTTGAGGTCGGCCAGGGCGAAGGCCCCTTCCGCGTCGGTCGTCGCGTCGGGCCGCGTGCTCGCCTCGCCCCCGAGACTGATCGTGAAGAAGCGGCTGCTGCCGCCCTCCGGCGTCGCGCCGGCACGGATCTCGACGCCGGCCAGCGGCTGCCCGTCGGCGTCGGTCACGCGCCCGGTGGCGCGCGCGCCCGGCTTCATCACCAGCGCGAGCCCGCCGCGCGTCTGGCGCGGCCGCAGGCCGTTGACCTCGAGCTCGGCCGGCGCCCAGCCCGTCAGCTCCGCGCCCAGCGTGTAGCCGCGCGCCGGATCGAGCCCGCCGATCCGGACGCGGCCCTGGGCGTCCGAGCGCGCCTGCTCGCCGGCCTCGCGGTCGCGGAGCGCGCGGCGCATCATCCGCCGCCCGCCGCCGAAGCGCGGGTCGTTCTCGCTCGCGGTGACGAGCGCGCCGGGGAGCGGGCGGCCCTGCTCGTCCGCGACGGTCCCTTCCACCCGCGCCGCCGGCTCGAGCGCCAGCGTCGGCCCGCGGGTGCCGGTGGGCGCGGCCTCGAGCGCCGCCGCCTCGCCGCCGCGGCGGTAGCCGGGCGCCGCGGCGCGGATCGTGTTCGCGCGCCCGGCCGGCACGCGCAGCGTGTAGCGCCCGCCGTCGTCGGTGACGGCGAGCTCGCGCCGCGACGAGGGGAGGTAGACCAGCGCCCCGGCCAGCGGCTTGCGCGTCTGCGCGTCGATCACGCGCCCGGTCACCGCCGTGACGGCGGGCAGCGTCAACGTCGCGACCTTCGGCGGCTGCGGTTCCTCGGGCGGCGGTGCGAGTCGCGCGGTCAGCGAGCGGTCGTCCGCCGCCTCGACCGAGACGGCGAGGCCCGCCGCGGGGAGCACCAGCGCGGCGCGCCCGTCCGCACCGCTCCAGGCCAGCGGCAGCCCGGCGTCTTCGGCGAGCACGACCGCGCCCGCGACCGGCTTGCCGTCCGCGCCGCGGACCTCGACCGGAAGCGCGGCGGCCGCGGCGGGCGTCAGCACGAGCGAGGCCGGCAGCCGGCCCGAGCGCACGGCCGGCGCCAGCCCGGGCGCGGCCGCACCGACGATCAGCAGTTCCTTGGCGCCGCGCGGCAGCCGCGCCGTGCCCTCCGGCCCGGTCAGCGCGACGCGCGGCGCGGGGTACCAGAAACCGCCGCCGAAGCTGCGGCCCGAGGTGTCGCGACGGACCGCGACGAGCGCGCCGGCCAGCGGCGCGTCCCCGGCGCCGCGGACCGTCACCGACAGGCCCGCGTCGGCCTCGAGTTCCGCGTCCGGGAGATCGGCTTCCTCGACCAGGCCGCCGAGCCACGCCGCGAGCGGTGCGTGACCGGGGGCCTCGATCCGCAGCGTGTAGAGCCCCGCGCGCGGGGCCTCCAGCCGGTAGGCCCCGCGGGCGTCCGTCCGCCCCGTCGCGACCGGCTCGCCGTGCGCCGCGCCCGCCAGCGCGCGCCGCGCGGCGTCGACCGGCGAGGTCGCGGCGAGCAGCATCACCGTCGCCTCCGGGAGCGCCGCCCCGTCCGGGCCGAGCACGCGCCCGGTCAGCGGGATCCCGGCCGTGGCGGACGGTGCCGCGCCGACGAGCGCGAGGGCGATCGCGAGCGGGGAGAAGGGCAGGACTCGGCGGGCCAGGGCGCGCATCGAACACCTCGCGTGCCGGCGGCGGAGCGGCCGCCCGGCGCTCGACACTCTAACGCCGCCGCGCGCGGGCGGTTCCCGCGCGGTGCGGTGCGCGACGGGAGGCGTGGCCGGGCTGGGGCCCCGGGCGAGCGTGGGCTATCCTCGACCCGATGTCTCCCGCGTCCCGCTGGCAGCGCACGGTCCTGGCCACGGCCTCCGGGCTGGCCGCGCTGGCGCTGGGCGCGCCTGCCGTTCCGGCGGCGCCGGCGGACCCGCCTCCCGCGTCCCGGCGGCCCGCGGTGGTTTCGACCCCCGCCGGGGTCCCGGCTCCGGCCGATCGCGGCTGGATCGGCGTCTCGCTCGGCCGCGACCCGCTGCCGGTCCGGTCGTCCGAAGAGGGGACCGGGACTCCAGCCGACGCGGCCGGGCCCGCTCCGCCGGAGGGCGTGGCAATCGGCGCGGTGATCCGCGGGAGCCCGGCCGACCGCGCCGGCCTGCGCGGCGGCGACCTCGTCACCGCGATCGACGGGCAGCCGGTCGAGTCGACGCAGGAGTTCATCGCCGCGATCTCCGGGCGCGGTCCCGGGGCGTGGGTCGACCTCGAGCTCTGGCGGCGCGGGTCGGAGCGGCGCGTCACGGTGCGGCTCGAACGCTTCCCGGAGGACGCGGCCCGGCTGCGCGACGTCAAGCTCGGCTGGGCCGGGATCGAGGCGCTGGAGGTGCCGCTGCAGCTGCGCGAGCAGTGGGGCGGCTCGGAAGAGCGCGGCGTGCTGGTCGGCGCCGTGGCGGAAGGCGGGCCGGCGGAGCGCGGCGGCGTGCGGCCCGGCGACCTGGTGCTGGCCGTCGACGGCGAGCCGGTCGTGACGGTCCCGGACCTCATCACGCGGATCGCTCGCGTCGGCGACGGGGCCAAGGTCGAGCTGGGGCTGAGCCGCCAGGGGCTGGAGTTGACGGTCGAGGTCCTGCTCGAGGTCGAGCCCCCGGACGACCCGGACGAGGCCCCGAGGGGCCGGAACCCGGTGGAAGGTCCGACCCGGCGCCCCAACGGTCGGTAGCCCGGCAACTCCCGCTCCTACAATCGCTTCGCCGGGTCGGTGGCCCGGTCGGAGGGGTGATGCGCAAGAAGTGGGTGTGGATCCTGGCAGCCGTCGTGGTGCTCGGGGGCGCGGGCGCGTTCGTGGCCAGCAAGCGCGGCCCGAAGCCGACTCCCGTCCAGTTCGGCGAGGTCAAGCGCGAGGACCTGCAGGCCAAGGTCGCCGCCAACGGCAAGATCCAGGCCCAGAAGAAGGTCGAGATCTCGGCCACGATCATGGGCCAGATCACGCAGCTCGCCGTGCGCGAGGGGGAAGCGGTCAAGAAGGGCCAGTTCCTGCTCCAGATCGACCCCGCCAACCCGCGCGCCGCCGCGCGCAGCAGCGAGGCCTCGATGCAGGCCCTGCTGCGCGACGTCGAGTCGGCCCGGGCCAACCTCGAGCTGGCGAAGAGCGACTACGACCGCGCGCGGGCCAACTTCGAGGCCAGGATCATCCCGCGCGCCGACTACGAGCGGGCCGAGACCGCGGTGACGACCAGCGAGGCGATGCTGCGCTCCGCCGAGCGCCGGGTCGAGCAGGCCCGGGCCCAGCTGGAAGGGGCGCGCGACACGCTCTCCAAGACCGTGGTCCGCGCACCGATCGACGGGATCGTCACCGCCCGCCGGATCGAGGAGGGCGAGGTCGCGGTGATCGGGATCCAGAACAGTCCCGGCACCGTGCTGATGACGATCTCCGACATGTCGGTCGTCGAGACCGAGCTGGAAGTGGACGAGGCCTCGATCCCGCAGGTCAAGCTGGGGCAGGAGGTCAAGCTGCGGATCGACGCCTACCCCAACCGCACCTTCAACGGCGTGGTCACCGAGGTCGGCTCCAGCCCGATCCTGCAGTCGAGCGCGGTCGACCAGGCCGTCAAGTTCAAGGTCAAGGCCCAGATCAAGGACCCGCCCGAGGGGATCAAGCCGGGCCTGACCGCGCAGGCCGACATCCTGACCGGCTTCGCCCCGCAGGCTCTCGCGGTCCCGATCCAGTCGATCGTGCTGCGCGAAAAGGAACGGCCGGCCGGGACGCAGCCGCAGGTCGGCGAAGCCCGCGAGGAAGAGGGGGTCTACGTCGTCGAGGGCGGCAAGGACGAGGGGAAGGTCGCCTTCGTGCCGATCACGACCGGCCTGATGGGCGAGCTGTCGATCGAGGTGAAGTCGGGGCTGAAGGGGGACGAGAAGCTCGTCTCCGGGCCGTTCAAGGTGCTGCGCACCCTGAAGCCGGGGGACCTGGTGGTCAAGGAGAAGGAGCCGCCGAAGGACGCGGCCGCCGGCGGGGCGACCCAGGACTGACGATGGACCTCGGCGATCTCATCCGCGAGGCGCTCGACGCGATCCGCTCCCACGCGCTCCGCAGCTTCCTGACGCTGCTGGGGATCATCATCGGCGTGGCCACGATCGTCGGGGTGGTCTCGGTGATCGCCGGGCTCGACCAGTACGTCCAGGAGCGGATCATCATCCTCTCCCCCGACGTCTACGTCGTGACCAAGTTCGGCATCATCCGCGGCCGGGAGGAGTTCCTCGAGGCGCTCAAGCGCAAGGACATCACGAAGGACGACGTGCGCCGCCTGCAGGGCGCGCTGACCCGCGCCGCCGAGATCGCGACCCAGGCCGACGGCGCGCGCGCCGCGGTGAAGTACCGGGACCGGCGCCTGGCCGACGTCCAGGTCACGGGGGTCACCGCCAACTTCCCGCAGCTGATCAACTTCGACCTGGAGTCGGGCCGCTTCTTCGTCGAGGCCGAGGAGCGCGCGGCGGCGCCGGTCGCGGTGATCGGCTGGGACATCAAGGACGAGCTGTTCCCGCAGCTCGACCCGATCGGGCGCAAGCTGCTGGTCGGCGGGCGGGAATACGAAGTGATCGGGCTGGTCAAGAAGCAGGGGAAGACCCTCGGCCAGAGCCAGGACAACCTGGTCGCGATCCCGCTCGAGACGGCGCTGCAGCAGTTCGGCACGCGCCGCTCGCTCGACGTCGTGATCCGCGCCAAGGGGGGCGTCCCGGGGGTCGAGGCCTCGGTCGACGAGGTCCGCGGGGTGATGCGCGCGATGCGGCACACCCCGTTCAAGAGCGAGGACCCCTTCGGCATCGTGACCGCCGAGGCGCTGCAGGAGCTGTGGCGCAACATCTCGGGCGCCGCGTTCATCCTGCTGTTCCTGATCGCGTCGGTCTCGCTCGGCGTCGGCGGGATCGTGATCATGAACATCATGCTGGTCTCGGTGCTCGAGCGGACGCAGGAGATCGGGGTGCGAAAGGCGGTCGGCGCCAACGAATCCGACGTCCGGCGGCAGTTCCTGCTGGAGGCGACGATCCTGTCGCTGGCCGGCGGGATCGTCGGGGCGGCGGTCGGCGCCGGGGCGGCGATGCTGGTGGAATCGCAGACCGGCTTCCCGGCCCGGGTCACGCCCGGGATCGTCGGGCTGGGCCTCGCGCTCTCGATCGTCGTCGGACTGGTCGCCGGGTACTTCCCGGCGCGCAGCGCCTCGCGGCTCGACGTCGTCGAGGCGCTCCGGGCGGAGTGATGGGCCGGCTGGCGCGCACCTCGCTGCTCGAGAACGCGGCCTCCGCGCTGACCGCGATGTGGGGCCAGAAGCTGCGCTCGTTCCTGACGCTGCTCGGGATCATGGCCGGGGTCGCGACGGTGATCCTGATGGTCAGCTTCGTCGCCGGCTTCAACAACGTGATCACCGAGCAGTTCACCCAGTTCGGCACGCAGCTGGTGCAGTTCCAGAAGTTCGAGCCCCGCTTCGGCCCCCAGGGCCCGACCGAGGAGCAGCGCAACCGCCGCGACCTCACCCTCGAGGACGCCGACGCGCTGAAGCGGCTGGTCCCCGCGGCGGCGGCGGTCTCGCCCGAGCGCTACAACTTCTTCCGGACGCCGCGGGTGATGGCGGGCGACCGCGAGGCGAACGCTCCCGTCGTGTTCGGCGGCGCGCCGGACTACATGCAGGCCAACGTCCACTGGGTCGACGACGGCCGCTTCTTCACCGAAGCCGACCTGAAGCACGCGGCGCAGGTCGCCGTGATCGGACCCGACGTCGCCGAGACGCTCTTCCCGTTCCGGGACCCGATCGGCGAGACGATCCGGATCGACGGGCGGGCCTTCTCGGTGATCGGGGTTTTCGAGCGCAAGGGGTCGTTCCTGGGGGGCGGGAACAACAGCCACGTCGCGATGCCGATCACGACCTTCGACGTGATGTTCCCGGAGGTGAAGAACGGCGGCGGCGACACGATCCACATCGCGACCGTGCCGAGGAGCCCCGAGCTGTACGACGCGCTGATCGAGCAGGGGACGGCTGTGCTGCGCGCGCGCCGCCAGCTCAAGCCGGACCAGGAGAACGACTTCGCGGTCTTCACGAGCCAGGGCCAGCTGGACAACTTCCGGCAGATCACGGGCGGGGTCGCGGCGGCGATGATCGTCATCGCCGGGATCGCGCTGCTGGTCGGCGGCGTCGGCGTGATGAACATCATGCTGGTCAACGTCACCGAGCGGACGCGCGAGATCGGCCTGCGCAAGGCGATCGGCGCGACCGACGGGGACATCGCGACGCAGTTCCTGGCCGAAGCGGTCACCCTGACCGCCGTCGGCGGGGCGCTGGGGATCGCGATCGGGATGGGGCTGGCGCTCGTGGTGAAGGCGGCGCTCAACTTCCCGGTCTCGACGCCGCTCTGGTCGGTCGGCCTGGGGCTGGGGGTCTCGAGCGCGGTCGGGCTGGTCTTCGGGCTCTGGCCGGCGCTCAAGGCGGCGCGGCTCGACCCGATCGAGGCCCTGCGCTACGAGTAGCCGCGGGGCTATCATCGGGCGGGAGGCCGACATGTCGACCCGCTACGATTTCTCCGACCCCGAGGCGGTGGGCTTCTGCCCCGAGTGCGGCCTCGGATTCCGGACCGCCGAAGGGCGCTGCACGGACTGCGACGCCCTGCTCGTCACGCGCACCGAGGCGCTCGAGGAGTGGCGGCGGTCGCCGCCGCCCGACCCCGCCCAGCGCAGCGTCTTCCTGGGCTCGACCGCGACGCTGGTCGAGACCCAACTGCTGCGCGCCCAGCTCGAGGGCGCCGGGATCCCCTTCGTGGCCAGCGACTTTCCCCAGGTCTGGGGTCCCGTGCTGGGGCGGGACGCGGAGGTCCGCTTCTTCGTCGAGGAACGGGACCTGGCACGCGCGCTCGAGGTCCTGGCGGACGTGCCGCCGAACGAGCCGCCGCGGGCCTGACCGGGCGGAGCGGGGGGCGCCCGCGCCGCCCGGCCGGGGCCCGCGCTACTTGGTCTGCTTGGCGGTGGCCGAGCCGTCGGTCGCCGGCTCGGTGGCCGGCTGTTCCTTCGACGTCTTGTTCTTGCCCTGCTTGTCCTTCGACTGGGAAGCGGTCGCGGGCTCGCCCTTGGCGGCCGGCGCCGGCTGGTTCGTGGTCGCAGGCTTGGCGGCGGGGGCCTGCTTCGTGCTGCCCGCGCGGGTGTTGAAGTCGGTGACGCGTCCGCCCTGGGTCGCGGTGCAGCTCCCGCGGCGGTTGCCGGCGTGCCACTGGAAGCGGGCCGCGTTCCCGGTGTCCTCGTCGAAGTCGAGCGCGATCGAGCCCTGCCCGGCGTTCGTCTCGCGGGCCACGCGCTCGCGGCAGGCCTGCCGGGCCTGGCCCCAGTTCCCGAAGTCGTCGCGGTCGTCCCGGCCGCCGCGCCGCACCTTGATCCCCGTGACCGACTTGCGATCCGGCTTCTTCGCGACGATCTCGTACTTGAGGCGGCACGAGCCGCTTCCGGTCTTGTAGACGTAGGCCAGGCACGACTGCGAACGCAGGCACTGCCGCTTGCACTCGTCGAGGTCGCCCGTGATGAACTCCCGGATCGTCTTCTCCGGGCGCTCGTAGCCCCACTCCTCGGTCATCCGGAACTCGGAGTTGCCGACCTCGTTCCCGCTCCACTTCGGGTCGGCCGGCTTGTCCTTCTGGGCCTGCGCGGCGCTGCCGGCCAGCGCCAGCCCGGCCGCGGCGGCCAGCATCCCCCTCAACACGGCATGCATCGATCGTCCTCCCCGGGGCCGGTCCCCGGACCACAGGTCGAGCCCGGGATCAGGTGGTGAGCGGGTCCTTCGCGTCCGGGTCGAGTCCGAACTCCTCGATCGCCCGCTCGACGACGTGCCCGGCCACGCGCCCCTCGCGCGCCAGCGCCGCCAGCGCGGCGGTCGCGATGCTCGCGGCGTCGACCTGGAACAGCCGCCGCAGCGTCTCGCGCGTGTCGGAGCGCCCCCAGCCGTCGGTGCCGAGCGCGATCCACTCGCGGTCCCGCGGCGTCCAGCGGGCGACCATGTCGGGGACGGCCTTGACGAAGTCGCTCGCGGCGACGATCGGGCCTTCCGTCCGTTCCAGCACTTCGGCCACGAACGGCTTGACCGCGGCCTCGCGCGGGTGCAGCCGGTTGCGCCGCTCGGCGGCGAGGGCGTCGCGCCGCAGCTCGCCGTAGCTGGTCACGCTGTAGACGTCGGCCGCGACCTGGAAGCGCTCGGCGAGCAGCTGCTGCGCGGCCAGCGCCTCGCGCAGGATCGGGCCCGACCCGAGCAGCGTGGCGCGGTGCTTCAGCCGCTGCGGGGCGGGCCGGAAGAGGTAGATCCCGCGCAGGATCCCCGCCTCGGCGCCGGCCGGCATCGGTGGCATGACGTAGGCCTCGTTGTAGAGCGTGACGTAGTAGAAGACGTCCTCGCCCTTGGCCATCATCCGCTTCACGCCGTCCTCGACGATCACGGCGGTCTCGTAGGCGAAGGCCGGGTCGTAGGCCCGGCAGCTCGGGACGGTCGAGGCGACGAGCAGGCTCTGGCCGTCCTGGTGCTGCAGCCCCTCGCCGTTCAGCGTGGTCCGGCCGGCGGTCGCGCCCAGCAGGAAGCCGCGGCCGCGCGCGTCGCCGAAGGCCCAGATCGAGTCGGCGATCCGCTGGAAGCCGAACATCGAGTAGAAGATGAAGAACGGCAGCATCGGCTCGCCGTGGGTCGCGTAGGCGGTGCCGGCGGCGGTGGCGGAGGCCCTCGAGCCGGCCTCGGTAATCCCCTCCTCCAGGATCTGCCCGTCCTCGGCCTCGCGGTAGGAGATCAGGAACTCGGCATCGACCGGGGTGTAGCGCTGGCCCAGCGGGTTGTAGATCTTGAATTCCGTGAACAGCGGGTCCATCCCGAAGGTGCGGGCCTCGTCGGGGACGATCGGCACGACGCGCGGGCCGAGCGTCCCGTCCTTCATCAGCTTCCGCAGCAGCCGGACGAAGGCCATCGTGGTCGAGGCCTCGCCCTTCTCGCCCGTGCCGCGCCGGAACTCGTCGAACAGGCCCTGCTCCTCGACCTGCAGCGGCAGCGGCACGTCGCGGCGGGCCGGCATCACGCCGCCCAGCGCGGCGCGGCGCTCGAGCATGTATTCGATCTCCGGGCTGCCGGCGGGCGGCCGGTAGTAGGGCGCGTCGTCGAGCTGATCGTCGGGGATCGGCAGCTCGAGCCGGTCGCGGAAGGCGCGCAGTTCGTCGAGCTTGAGCTTCTTGACCTGGTGGGTGACGTTGCGCCCCTCGACCGCGCCGCCCAGGGTCCAGCCCTTGACGGTCTGGACCAGGATCGCGATCTCGACCCCCTCGGTCTCGGTCGCGACCTTGTACGCGGCGTTGATCTTTCGGTAGTCGTGGCCGCCGCGGCGCAGCCGGACCAGCTGGTCGTCGGACAGGTGCGCGACCAGCTTCGCCAGCCGCGGGTCGGCGTCGAAGAAGTGCTCGCGCACGTACGCGCCGGTCTCGACCGCGAAGCGCTGCCAGTCGCCGTCCAGCGTCTCGTTCATCTTCTCGACCAGCACGCCGTCGGTGTCGCGGGCCAGCAGCTCGTCCCACTCGCGGCCCCACAGCACCTTGATCACGTTCCAGCCGGCGCCGCGGAAGATCGCCTCGAGCTCCTGGATCACCTTGCCGTTGCCGCGCACGGGACCGTCGAGCCGCTGCAGGTTGCAGTTGACGACGAAGGTCAGGTTGTCGAGCCCCTCGCGCGCGGCGAGCGTCAGCGCGCCGGTCGCCTCCGGCTCGTCCATCTCGCCGTCGCCGCAGAAGGCCCAGACCCGCGACTCCGCGCCGCGCTCGGTGAAGCCGCGGGCGCGCAGGTAGCGGTCGAAGCGGGCCTGGTAGACCGCGTTGAGCGGGCCGAGCCCCATCGAGACGGTCGGGAACTCCCAGAACCGCGGCATCAGCCGCGGATGGGGGTAGGACGACAGCCCCCGGGTGAAGGCCTCGCGCCGGAAGTGGTCGAGGTCGTGCTCGTCGAACCGCCCCTCGAGGAAGGCGCGGGCGTAGATCCCGGGCGCGGCGTGTCCCTGGAAGAAGACGTGGTCGCCGGCCCCCTCGTCGCCCGGGGCGCGGAAGAAGTGGTTGAACCCGACCTCGTAGAGCGAGGCCGCCGAGGCGTAGGTCGAGATGTGGCCGCCGAGGCCGGGGAAGCGCGTGTTGGCGCGGTGGACCATCGCCACCGCGTTCCAGCGGATCAGCCGCCGGATCCGGCGCTCCATCGCCTCGTCGCCGGGGAAGGGGGGCTCCTGCTCGGGGCTGATCGTGTTGATGTAGCGGGTCTGCGTCGTCGGCGGCAGGCCGAGGTGCAGCATCCGCGCGCGCTTGAGCAGCCGGTAGAGCACGAACTGGGCGCGCGACTTGCCCGCGCGGTCCACCAGCTCGTCGAGCGACTCCATCCAGTCGTCGGTCTCGTCCGGGTCGACGTCGGGGAGCTGGTGCTTGTACTGCTCGAAGATCATGCGGACTCCGGGAGCGGCGCGGTCGGGGACGGCGGGCCGAGCCCGGCATTCTCCTCTCCGCGGCGGGGGCGATCAAGCTCGCGGCTTACGAACGGGTACGCCGCAGGGCGGCGCGGGCTCACGCGCCGTACGCGCGCTCCTCGTCCAGCACGCGACGGGTCGCGGTGAAGCGCCCCGGGAAGCGCAGGAGCCCCTCGCGCCGCAGGGCCGGGGCGTGCTGCGCGAGGTAGCCGTCGAGCGCGGCGCGGCCGGTCAGCGCGTACTGGACCGTCAGCAGCAGGCGCCCCTCGCCCGCGCCGTCCTGCTCGCCCGGGTCGCGGCGGAACAGCCGCGCCCCGGTGAATCCCGGCAGCGCGAGGATCCGCCGCACGTGCTCGTCGAGCCACGCGCGGAACTCGGCTTCGATCTCGCCATCGACGGAGAGGTTGACCTCGTACACCACCATGCTCTTATTGTAGGCGCGGGGCCCGGCAAGGGAGTGCGCCGCGCGGAGGCCGGATGGCGCAGGGTCGGATGCGCGCGGGATCGGGGCAGGCGGTGGCGTGGGCGGCGGCGCTCGTGGCGCTGGCGGCCGCGGGGTGCGGCGACGGCCGCGAGCCGGGGGGCGGCGCGAACGAACCGGCCGGCCCGGCGCCGGTCGCGGGCGGGACGCTGGTGGTCGGGATCAAGGCCGATCCCGACTCGCTCAACCCCTACCTGGCGCGGCAGTCCGAGTCGCTGCTGATCGCCAGCCGCGTGCTGCCGCGGCTGTGGCGCGAGGTCCTGCCCGGCGACGCCGAGCCCGCCGGGCTGTAGCCCGAACTCGTCACCGGCGAGCCGCGCTTCGAGGACGGCGGGAAGACCGTGCGCCTCGAGCTGCGCGGCGACGCGGCCTGGAGCGACGGTGCGCCCGTCACCTGCGAGGACGTGCGCTTCACCTGGCAGGCCCAGGTCGACCCGGCGCTCGGCTGGCGGGCGGCCTCGATCAAGCGCCACATCTCGTCCCTCGAGTGCGCCGACGCGCGGACCGTGGTGGCGCGCTTCGACCGCGCCTACCCCGGGATGCTGGTCGACCTGAACGACCTGCACATCCTGCCGCGGTCGCTCGCCGCGCTGCCGCGCGACGGCTGGCGGCAGGTCGACTGGGCGGCGCAGTTGCCGGCCGCCGGCCCCTACCGGATCGAGCGCGCTGCGGCGGGGCAGGAGGTCGTGCTGGCCCGCAACCCGTCGTACCGCGGCGCGGCGGGGCTGCCGCGCCTCGACCGGATCGTCTTCCGCGTCGTTCCCGACACGACCGCGCGGCTGACGCAACTCCTGGCCGGCGACCTCGACCTGGTCGATGGCGTCCCGGCGACGAACGCCGCGCTCCGCGCGCCGGCGAGCGGGATCACGCTCGTGACGCGGCCGGGCTGGGGCTACACGTACCTGGGCTGGATGGACCTCGATCCCGCCGCCTATCGAGCGTACCGGGCCGGACGCGAGGCGGCCTGCCGGGCGGCGAAGCAGGAGAGCTGCCCCGACGAGGCCGCGGCGGTGGCCCGGCTCGCCGCCGAGCGGCCGCACCCGCTGCTCGGCGACCCGCGCGTGCGCCAGGCGATGACGCGGGCGATCGACCGCCAGGCGCTGGTCGACACCCTGCTGGCGGGGCAGGGCGAGGTCCCGCCCAGCCCGATCCTCGCGCCGCTCCCCGAGCACGACCCGTCGCTGGCCGCGTCGCCGCGCGACCCGGCGCGGGCGCGGGCCCTCCTGGCCGAGGCCGGCTTCGCGGACCGCGACGGCGACGGCACGCTCGACCGGAACGGGCGCCCCTTCGTCCTCGAGCTGGCGGTGCAGGCCGGCAACGCGCAGCGCCGCGACGCGGCGGTGCTGGTGCAGCGCGACCTCGCGGCGCTGGGGATCGCGGTCACGATCCGCCCGGTCGAGGACTCGGCCTTCTTCGCCACGCTCGGCGCGCGCGGGGCGGACGCCTGGATCGGCCGCTGGTCGGTACCGGGCCGCGTCGACATGGTCGAGCTGCTGCACGGGCAGGCCTGCGGGACCGGCGGCCTGAACTTCGGCGCCTGGAGCGAGCCGGAGGCCGACCGGCTGGCGCTCGCGGCGCGCGAGGAGCCCGACCCCGGACGCCGCGCCGCGCTGTGGCGCGAGTGGGAGCGGATCTTCGTCGCCGAGCAGCCCTACACGCTGCTCTTCCGCGAGGCCCGGCTGACCGCGGTGCGCGACCGCGTGCGCGGCGCGGAGACGCTGCTGGCCAACGACCCGCTCAACGGGGTGGAGGGCTGGTGGCTCGCGCCGTAGGCTCGAGCGCGGCGCGCGCGCGGTCGCCCAGGTAGTTGGCGGCCAGCACCGCCGCGGCCAGCGCGAGCCCGGGCAGGGTCGAGACCCACCAGGCGTCGAGCAGGACCTCCCGGCCGTCGGCGATGATGTTGCCCCAGGAGGGGTGCGGCGGCGGCACCCCGAAGCCCAGGAACGACAGCGAGGCCTCGACCAGCAGGTAGCTCCCGGCGCGCAGCGCGGCGGCGACGATCAGCGTCGGCAGCACGGCGGGCAGCGCGTGGACCAGCGCGCGGCGCAGCGGCCCGGCCCCGGCCGCGCGCGCCG
>CAYZDB010000020.1:0-17511 GCA_964476985.1 uncultured Acidobacteriota bacterium
GTCGACGCCAGTCCGGTGATGTGGGTCGATCCGAGCGGGCTGATGCGCGAGGACGCCCGAAGATACTGGAAGGCGATCTATGAAATCCGCCTTCCGGGAGGAGGACTTTCGGGGAAAGGTGTCTACGGCGGATACAGCGGCCGACCAAAGCCCCGAACAACCGCCGGATGGCTGCACGACGAACTGATGGCGCGGGGGCTCGAAGAGAAGGAACGATTTGTACAGCAGATGTTCGCAGACTTTGAGGCGATGCGCCAGCAGATGAGCGCTGGAGAGCGTCTGACTGCGAGCCTCGCCGTGGTCTACTGGGTACAAAAGGGTGCAGTAACCGAGCAAAACAATAAGGACCTTCATCTATGGGCGGTCTTTGATGCAGGGGAACCAAAAACGGAAGAACGAGTACTTGGCTGGTTGGGGCGCGCGGCTGAGTGGCTGATGAAAGCCAGGATAACGCTGACGTACCGTTCGATACGCACGAGAAACGTCTGGATTCACGGCGACGAAGACCGCGATGCTTCCGGCAAGCGACACATCACCGTCACAGGCGAGCTGGTCGACGAGGCCGACTCGGCGACGCTCGAGGAGTTCATCGCCGCGCATCCGCGAGACATTTTTCTCTTCGCGATGCCGAACGTAACGTTGACGCTAGACCAGGGGACAATCCGCGGGGGAAACCCGCCTGGCACTCGATTCATATTCCTTGGACCGGCAGCGAGTGCATACACGGTATCGCACGAACTCTGGCATGTATTGTTGGACTACGACAAACCCGAGAGATCTGCACGGTGGGACGAGGTTCGACAGTGGCAGTTCGGATGGCGTTGGTTGTTTGGTACGAGCGATAGCTTCACGGAGCAGCTCCGTCGCGGCGTCGATTTCTGGAACGGGCGATAAGTGAGCGTGCGATGAGACGTCCTCCTAACGTGGCGCGAATGACTCGCGTCGTATTCTATACAGGCGTAACCTGCACCGTCCTCTCACAAGTCTGGTACGCGCTTGGGCGCTGGTCGGAGTATCCCAGCTGCCCTCAGGCTATCAGAGCATGGGTGTGGCAGGATTCGCGTCCGCTCTTTGCGCTGATGTGGATAAACCCGCTTGGGCCTATCGCGATGGCCTTCCTCGCATGGTTGGCGGATGCCGTCGGGGTGCCCGACTCCTTCGTGCCGCTGCTTCATCTTGTATCTCTCGGCGTTGGTGTAGTCTGGTGGGCCGGAATAGCGCGGGCGATTGGGATAATCGCGCGACTGCTGAATCGCTCGCGTCTGGGACGCGAACGGAGGCCTGAGGAGTGAAGGCGGCTACGTGCGCCGTGGGAAGGTCCGTTGACCCAGCAGGTGCAAGTCCTGCCCCAGCAAGGGCGCAGGAGATCAGAACTGGAGACGACCAGATTGCAGGTTTTTGGGAGCGCAGCGATTGGACGACGCATCGCGCAGCGGCGCGACGAGGCGAAGGAGTGAGGTGGGTGCACAGGTTGGGAGGCAGGGCTTTACGGGAGGCTCGGCGATGGTGCTGGACGAAGTCATAGCGCAGGAGGCAGCTATCGCTCCAGGCGAGCCCGGGCGGCCGGTTTGAGGAGAGTTCCGAACGGGGAGCCAATCCCTCCTCATTACAAGAGCAGGGCGGGGCGGTCAACGGGGAAGGTGCGTTCGGGGGGCCCGAAGGTCGCGAGAGGGCGCGGGAAGTCGGGCAGCGGCCTACCGCTGCAGCTCTCTGAGAGTCGGGCGGACCAAGGGTTGGCCGTGGCTCTGCTTGGCACCAGACCCTTGAGCGCTCTCTTCCTCCTTGCGATCGTCCAGAGAGTCAGGTAGGCGCGTCGCCCGACGCCGCGTTCTCGGCGGCGAAGAGGGGAGCGGCCGGCCGGGAGACGGCGCTATCGCGATCCACGGAGTCAGAGAAGCCGCTGGCACACTTCAGGGGCGCAGCACGACCACCCCCAGCCGCCCGTCGGTGCGCCAGGGGTCGCCGCCGCCGTTGCGCCCCTCGCGCTCGGCGTGGAAGTCGTCGACGTAGTAGGTCCGCTCCGCGCGGCCCGCGCTCTGCAGCTCCTGCAGGATCCGGTCGCGCTCGGCGTCGACGTCGGGTCCGATGTGGTGCGTCACCTGGCCCGTCGCGTGGCTCAGCCCGACCCGCTCGTCGTAGGTCGCCGAGCCGAAGTAGACCGGGCGGCCATCCCGCGTCTGATCCCAGCGCCAGAAGCGGACGTGGTGGCGCTGCCGCGGGCTGTCGCCCACCGGCTGCTCGAACGCGAGGTCCTGTTTGCGCCCGAAGAGGAAGAGGTCGCTGACCGGGGCCTGGTCGTCCGGGCGCCGCAGCACCGAGTCGACGGCAATCCTGACGCTGGTCCGGAAGGTGATCGGGTCGGCGGCGTGCCATCCGGCGTCGAGCATCGCGAGGACCAGCTCGTGCTCCGAGCCGACGATCGCGAGGTTGAGCGGGTCGCCAGGATGGTCGTCAGCGGTGATCGTGAGGTGCTCGACCTCGAAGGCCTCGACCCTGGGCGCGTAGTGGCGCTTCGCCAGCCGAGGGATGAGCAGGTAGGCCGCGACGGCCCACAGCCCGAGCAGGGCGAGCGCCAGCTTCAGGTTGCGCCGGCGCCGCGGCGTGCGTCGCGAAGGCCCGGGGGTGGACGGACTCGACATGGCAGGGCGCTCCTTCAGGATCGCGACACAGGATAGCCCAGCGGGCCGCCGGCGCGCGTCAGGCGCCGCCGCATCGTCCAGAGCGCCAGCCCCATCCGGAGCGGGTCGAGCAGCGGAACGACCTTGGAGCCGCCGGGGTCGCTCCAGTCGATCGGCTCCTCCACCATCCGCGCCCCGCGGCGCGCCAGGATCGCCAGCGCTTCGACGTCGAGCAGCCAGCGGTTCTCTTCCAGCAGCGGCAGGATCGGTCGCAGCGCGTCGGCCCGGAAGAACTTCGCGCCGCACTGGGTGTCGTAGAAGCCCAGGCCGTAGAGCTGCTCGACGATCGTCGCGAAGACCCGCCCCTGGAGGTGCCGCGCCAGGCTGCGTTCGATCACCCGCCCCGCCATCCGGATCCGCGTCGCCGCCAGGACCTCGACCGGCGGCTCCTCCGCCAGCCGCCCCGTCAGCCGCCAGACCTCGCGCGCGCTGACCGCGCCGTCGGCGTCGACGAAGCCCAGCCAGCGCGCCGCGGGATCGGCGAGCGACCAGCCGTGGCGCACCGCCGCCCCCTTGCCGCGGTTGCGCGGGAGCGCCTCGAACCGGACTCGGTGCGGCGCACCGGCCTCGGCCAGCCGCCGCGCGGCGCGCTGGGTGGCCTCGCGCTCGGCGTCGGCCTCGGCCGGCGGGCTGCCGTCGTCGATGACGATCAACTCGACGATCCCCGCGCGCTCGGCGAGCGCGCGCTCGGTCCAGCGCGCCACCAGCGCGGGCAGGCGGCGGCTCTCGCGGAACGCCGGGACGACCAGCGAGAGCAGCGGGGCCACGGCGCTCACCTTCGTTCCCCCGCGCGCAGCCGGCGCAGTTCCTCCAGCGCGGGAGCGTAGTCCGGCTGGAGCTGGAGCGCGGCCTGAAACGCGACCAGCGCGTCCTCGGCCCGCCCCGACCGGCGGTAGAGCGCGCCGAGGCTGGTCCACGCCACCGGACTCTGCTCGATCCGCAGCGCGGCGCGGTACGAGTCCTCGGCCTCCGCGGGCCGCCCCTCCGCCTCGAGCGCGACCGCGAGGTTGTAGTGGGCGATCGCGGCGCCGGGCGACTTCCGGGCGGCATCGACCCAGAGCGTCCGGTCGCTGGCCCACGCTGCCTGCCGCGCCACCATGCCCGCGGCGTAGAGCGCGAAGAGCAGCGCGCCGGCCGCGAGCACGGGAGAACGCAGCGCGGGGCGCGCGGCGACGGCCGCCGCCGCGCCGAGCAGCAGCAGCCAGGCGAATCCCGCCGAGGGAAGGTAGAGGTAGCGCTCGGCGAAGGGGTTCTCGCCCAGTGCGGGGATGTAGAGCACCGGGACCAGCGGCAGCAGCACGACGCTCCACGCCAGCAGCGGCAGGCCGCGGCGCCGCCAGAGCACGAGCCCCAGCCCCCCGAACGCCAGCGTCGCCGCGAGGCCGGCGAGAAGGCGCGGATCGGACACCGACACGACGGGCTCGAAGGCGTGGAAGACGGTCAGGTCCGACGGCACGACGAGCTTCAACAGGTAGGCTCCCAGCAGGGGGAAGACGTTCAGCAGCAACTCCCAGGCGCCCAGTTCGGCGTGCCGGCGTACAGGGGCCAGCGCGCCCAGCGCGTGCACCCGCAGCGCGAAGTAGACCACGAGTGCCGCGGCGAAGGGGAGAGCGGCCCGCGCCAGCGCCCGCGCCCCGCGCCGCCGCCAGTTTCCCCAGGCCAGGTCGTGGGCGGCCAGGATCCCCGGGAAGACCAGCGCCACCTCCTTGCTGAGCAGCGCGAGCAGGAAGCAGCCGGCGGAGCCGGCGAGGCGGGGCCAGGCCTGCCGCCCCGCGGCGCCGTCCGGGATCGACGAGTAGAGCTGCAGCGCGAGCAGCAGGAAGAGCGCCAGCAGCAGGTCGGGCACGCCGCCGATCCAGTAGACGACCTCCGAGTGGATCGGGTGGACCGCGAACAGCAGCCCGGCCGCGGCCGCGAGCGCGGCCGCCGTGCCATCCGGCAGGCTGCTGCGCCGGAACAGGCTGCGCGTGCAGGCAAAGAGCGCCAGGCAGACTACGGCGTGGAGCAGCACGTTCACCGCGTGGAAGCCCCGCGGGTCGAGTCCGAACAGCGCGAAGGTCGCGGTGTAGACGACGTGCATCATCGGCCGGTAGTAGTTGCTGACCGTGCCGGCGTAGTCCCACGCGCCGGTCGCGAAGACGGTCGGCAGGTTCGCCGCGTCGCGGATCCAGGGGTTGCGCACGACCTGCGGGATGTCGTCGTAGACGAAACCGTTCCGGATCGAGCCGGCCGTGAAGGCGATCGCGGCGGCGGCGACCAGCAGGGGCAGCAGCCAGGGCGCGAGCGCGGACCCGGCACCCGGGTGTCTCGCCGCCACCGCTACCCCCGCCCGACCCGCGCCCGATGCAGCAGGAACAGGAAGAACGGCACCCCCATCAGCGTCGTGACGATCCCCACCGGCAGGTCGACCGTCACCGACACCACGCGTCCCAGCAGGTCCGCCAGGACCAGGAACGCCGCGCCGGCCAGCATCGACGCCGGCAGCAGCGTGCGTGCCGAGGGGCCGGTCCAGGTCCGGACCATGTGCGGAACCATCAGCCCGACGACGGCGACCGGCCCGGTGACGCTGACCGCGCCCCCCGCCGCCAGCGCCACCGCGGCGAAGACGGCGGCCCGCCCGCGCAGCAGGTCGACCCCGATCGAGAGCGCGTGCTCCTCGCCCAGCGCCAGCGCATCGATCAGCCGTCGCAGCAGGAACAGCCCCGCGATCCCGCCGGCGACCGGCAGCGCCGCCAGCCTCACGTCGCGCCAGGTCCGCCCCTCGGCCGAGCCGAGCAGCCAGGCGAAGATCTCGTGCACGCGGTGCTGCGCGGTGGCCAGGATCAGCACCGAGACCAGCGCCGCGGCGAGGCTGCCGACCGCGACGCCGGTCAGCAGCAGCGCGCCGGTCGTCGGCCGCCCGGCGGCGTAGGCGATCAGGTAGACCACCACCACCGCCACCAGCGCCCCGGCGAAGGCCGCCAGCGGCACGCTGAAGAGCCAGCGGTCGGCGAGGCCGCTGGTGTAGGCGAGGACCGCGCCCAGCGACGCGCCGCCCGAGACGCCGACCAGGCTGGGGTCGACGAGGCTGTTCTGCAGCGAGGCCTGCAGCGCCGCGCCGGTCACCGCGAGGGCGGCGCCGGCGAGCGCCATGATCAGCACGCGCGGGAGGCGGAAGACCCAGACCAGCGGCTCGACCAGCGCCGGGTCGGCGTGCCGCGGCGGCAGGCCGAACAGCACGCGCAGCGCGTCGAGTGGCCCGACCCCCGCCGCGCCGCCGAACGCGACCCCCGCCAGGAGCGCGAGCGCGAGCAGCCCGAGCAGCACGAGCCAGCGCGAGGCCGGCCCCGCCGCGGGCGGGCCGCCCCGCGCGCCCGCCGCCCTGCGGTCCGTCACCGGAAGGCCTCCGGGTGCAGCTTCCGTGCGAGTTGCTCGGCCCCCTCGACCAGGAACGGCGTGACCGTCGTCAGCAGCCGCGGCGGCAGCAGGATCACGCGTCCGGTCCTCGCGGCGCGCGTCGCCTCGAGCTGCGGGTAGGCGCGCAGCACCCGGGCGGCGTCGGTATCGAGCCCCTGGCCCAGCAGCAGGACGTCGGGATCGAGCGCCAGGATCTCCTCGGCCGAGAGCTTGCGGTGCCCCTCGATCGCCGCCGCGGCGTTGACCCCGCCGGCGCGGTGGATCAGCGCGTCGACCGTCGTCCCGCTGCCGGCCACCACGAGGTGCGAGAGCGAGAGCACGCGCGGCCGCGCCAGCGGTTGGGCCCGGGAGAGCGCGCGCTCGAGCCCGAGCAGCCGCGCCCGCAGTTCCGCGGCGCGCGCGCGGGCCGCTTCGTCCGCACCGACCGCCTTTCCCAGCGCCAGCAGCGTGCGCTCGATCCCCTCGAAGTCCTCGGCCGCGTCGAGCGTCAGCGAGCGCACCCCCAGCGCCTTCATTCCGGAGAGGAAGGCCCGGTCGTTCCACGGCGCGGCGACGATCAGGTCGGGCCGGGCCGCGAGCACCGGTTCGGTGCGGGCGACGAGGCGCGGGACCGACGCGGGGTAGCGCCCCGCGACGTTGCTGACCTCGGGGTCGTCGGCGAAGCTCGAGACGCAGGCCACGCGCTCGGGCGGTACGAGCAGGAAGAGCAGCTCGTCCCCCATCAGGCTGACCGAGCAGATCCGCTGCGGGATCGTGCTCCGGCTGCCGCCGCCGGCCGGCGCCGGCGCGGTGCCCACGGAGGCCCCGGCGGCGCCGGCGACCGCCAGCGCGGCCAGCGCGGCCAGCGCGACGAGCCGCAGGGCCGTCCGGCGCATCGTCAGACCCGCGTGTCCCAGAGCACGTCGCCGGCGCCGCGGACCTTGTTCTCGTAGCGCGCCAGGATGAACAGCAGGTCCGACAGCCGGTTGAGGTACTGGACCAGCGCCGGCGCGACCTCGGTCGCGTGCGCCAGCGCCACCGTCCGCCGCTCGGCGCGCCGGCAGATCGTGCGCGCCAGGTGGAGCTGCGCGGCCCCCGTCGTTCCGCCCGGCAGGATGAAGTTGGCCAGCGCGCCCAGCTCGGCGTTGAAGCGGTCGCACTCGGCCTCGAGCTGCTCGATGTGCCGCGGCTCGATCAGCGCGCGCGGCGGCCGCCGGCCGCCGCTTCCGAGCATCGACAACTCGCCGCCGAGGTTGAGCAGCTCGCTCTGGATCCGGGTCAGGGAGGCCGCGACGTCGCCCGACAGCCCGAGCGCCAGCGCCACGCCCAGGGCGGAGTTCAGCTCGTCGACGGTGCCGTAGGCCTCGACCTGGGCGTCGTCCTTGCTGACCCGCCGGCCGTCCGCGAGACCCGTGGTGCCGTCGTCGCCGGTGCGGGTGTAGATCTTGGTCAGGCGGGCCATGCGTCCTCCGGGCGCGCATTGTAGCGGGGGGGAGGGGGGAGCGGGCCCGCGGCGGCGCGGCCCGGCCTGCCGCCCGGTCAACCGGGCGCCGCCTCCCGCGTCTTGCAAGAAGGAGCCGAGGACCCGTGCCGAGCGAGCGAGACCTCCCGGACGACCAGCTCGTGGCACGCGCCCGGCGCGGCGACCGCGAGGCCTTCGCCGTCCTGGTCGCTCGCTACCAGCGCCCGCTCACCGGGCGGGCCCTGGCCAGCACGAGGAAGCTCGAGGATGCCGACGACGCGGTGCAGGAGACCTTCTTCCGGGCGTGGCAGGGGCTGCCGCGCTTTCGCGAGGACGCACGCTTCGGCCCGTGGCTGTTCCGGATCCTCGACAACCACCTCGCCGACCGCGGTCGCCGCCGGGGCCGCGAGGTCCCGGGGGCGGAGCAGTTCGCGGAGGCCGTGGCCGACCCGGCGCCCGGGGCCGACGAGCGGCTGGTGGCCGACGAGCTGGCGGCGGCGGTGCGGAGCGCGCTGGACCGGCTGCCGCCCGGTCGCCAGCGCGAGGTCTTCCAGCTGCGCTACGAGGAGGGGCTGCCCGTGAACGAGATCGCCCAGCGCCTCGGGCTGCACAGCGGGACCGTCAAGGTGCACCTGTTCCGCGGGGCCCGGGAACTGCGGCGGCTGCTCGGCGGCGCGGTGGAGGGGACGCGATGAACGACGGCCGGCAGGGCGCCCCGGAGATCGCCGACCTGGAGCTGGAGCGCTTCTTCGCGCGCCAGCGTCGCGAGATCATGGCGCGGATCGAGGCCCACGAGGCGCGGCGCCGCGAGCGCCGCTGGCTGGCCGCGGCCTCGGCCGCCGCGGCGCTCATCGCCGTCGCGGTGCTGGGCGTGGCGGGCACGGCGGGACCCGACACCCCCGCAGTCGGCACGGCGTGGCTGGCCGAGCCGCTGTTCGCCGAGCCCGCGCACGAGGTGGCCGACCCGCTCGAGGCGTTCGGCGCGTGGCCGGATGGACCGGCGGCGACCGCCCCCGCCGAGGAGACCGACAGCCTCGGCATCATGGAATGGGAAGAGACGCTCTCGTGAGAGGACCGACGATGATCCCCAGGACGAACCGAACGACGACCCACCGCGCCGCGCGCACCGCCGCGGTGCTGGCGCTGCTCCTCGCCCTCTTCGCCCTCCTCGCGCTGCCGGCGGCGGCGCAGGTCCCGCCCTCCGGCGACGACGAGCCGGGGGCCGGGCCCGGCGGTCCGGGCGGTTTCGGTCCCGGTCCCGGCCCCGGCGGCCCCGACTTCGAGTGGTGGACTTCGCCGCGGCTCAAGACGCAGCTGGGACTCAGCCCCGAGCAGGAGAAGGCGATCCAGTCGATCATGTTCGGCTCGGGCGAGAAGATGATCGATCTGCGCGCCGCGATCGACAAGGCGCGGCTCGAGATGGTCCGCGTGCTCTCCGCCGACGCGATCGACGACGCGGCGGCGAAGAAAGCGATTGACCGGCTGGTCGACGCCGAGTGCCAGGGGGCGCGGCTGCGCCACGCCTCGCGCGTCGACGTGGCCAAGGTCCTGACGAAAGAGCAGCGGGTGCAGCTGATGCAGTTGCTGGAGCGGCGCCAGCGCGAGCGCCCGCATACCGAGCGGCCGCGCGGGCGGTAGCGCGCCCGCGGAGGCGGGCCCCTACCGCACCAGGCTGGCCAGGTTCATCGAGGCGGCCGCGGCGGCGAGGTCCTTCGCGCTCACGCCGTTCCCCTGCATCGTGACCCGGATCCGGCCCCCGGGAATGACCTGGAGCAGGCTCGGCAGGCCGTCCGCCCCGTCCGCGACGACGGCCGGGAACCCGCCGATCTCCGTCCGCCGGAGCACGCGCCCGGTGAATTCCACCTCCTGTCCCGGCTCCGGGAGGGGGAGGATCTCGCCGAGCTTCGGCAGCCCCGCCGGGTCGAACACCGTGACCTCGGCCGTCCGGGCCGCACCCGCCGCGCCGTAGCGCCCGGTCGCGACCGAGATGACGACCGGACCGATCGGTTGGACCGACTTGTCCGTCCCCGTCCGCGACAGTCCCGCGACTTTCGCCGGGAGGACGCGTTCGAGCGTTTCGGGCGGCACCGGCTTCACCTTCGCCGCCTCGATCAGGTCGGGACGCGAGGCGAGATCGGGCGCGGCCAGGCTGAGCGACTGCGGCGACGGATCACCGGCCGAGTTCGGGTCCGGTGCCGGCGACTGTCCCGCCGCGGGTCGAGCGGCAGCGACGGGAAGCAGGACCAGCGCGGCGAGCATCGCCAGGCGGCGGGTGGCGGGAGGGAAAGTCGGCGTGTCGATCATGACGGACAGCGTCGCACGATCCGCGCCCGGGCGCACCGTCGCGCCGCAAATCGCCCGCGCGGCTCAGCGAGCGGCCTGTCGCCGCGCTTCCGCCAGCAGCGCCCGCGCCCGCTCGTCCTCCTGCAGCGCCAGCCCGCGCTCGAGCAGCGGGACCGCCTCGGCCGGCCGTCCCAGCAGCACGAGGCTGCGCGCGAGGTTGAAGAGCGTCGGGACGTGGTCGGGGTCGGCCGCCAGCAGCGCCGCGAACGCGGCCGCGGCCTCCTCGCGCTTCCCCTCCTTGTCGAGCTGCATCGCGGCGCCCCACCGGCTGCGCAGCACGTTCGGGTCGCGGGCCGCCGCCTGGCGGAACGCGGCGGCAGCCGATTCCGGGTGCCCGGCCCGGGCGAAGACCTCGCCCACGGTCCAGGTCCCCTCGGCCGACAGCGCGCCGCTGTCGAGCCCGCGCTGCGCCAGGTCGACCGCCTCCTCCGCGTGCCCCTCGAGCAGCCGTTTCTGCGCCAGCCGGACCTGGGCCCGCGCCTGCAGCGCCGCGATGCCCGGGTCCTGCGGCATCAGCTCGCGCGCCCGCGCCAGCGAGCGCACCGCGGCCTCGAACTGGCCGTCCTCCAGTTCCGCCTCGCCCAGCCCGGCGTACAGCATCCCGATCTCGGTCGGCGCGTTGCGGATCGCCTCGCGGTACGCCTTGACCGACTCGCCGTAGCGGCCGAGGCGCTTCTCCGCCAGCGCCAGCGCGCGCCAGATCTGCGCCGCGCGGTTCTCCACCGCGAGCGACCGGCGGATCGCCTCCGCCGCCGCGGCGTGCTCGGCGCGCGCAGCCTCGGCCTGTCCCTTGGCCTCGAGCTCCTGCGCCCGCTGCCCGTGCGCCAGCCCGACCTCGTACCAGGCGCGGGAGTTCTCCGGGTACCAGCGCAGCGAGGCCCGCGCCAGTGCCTCCTGCGAGCGCCAGTCGCTGACGCGGCTCATCGTCAGCACCAGGCAGACCAGGAGCACTCCCGCCATCGCGATCCGGCCCGCGCGCTCCCCGGCCGGCCCGGTCGCGTAGCGCGCCAGCAGCCAGCCGACGCCGAGCGCAAAGCCGGCCAGCGGCAGGTACAGGAAGCGCTCGGCGTAGAGCACGCCGGCCACGCTCACGGTGTTGAGCGACGGCGCGAGCGGCAGCAGGAAGAGCGCGACGGCGAGCGCCGGGATCGGGTCCATCCGCCGTGCGACCGAGCGCACGGCCCACGCCACGAGCAGGCCGATCAGCACGATCCCGACCAGCGCCCGCGGCTCGAGGAAGCTCTTCACGATCGCGATCGTTCCCGCGCCGTAGAAGTAGTCGTGGGCGACGGGAAGGACCATGAAGCGCGCCGAGACCACGACCAGCCAGAGGGCGGTCGCCAGCCTCACGAAGAGCGGCTGGTCGTACAGCGGCTGGTCGCCGTCGCCGAGCATCGGCACGCCGCCCAGGGCGCCGATCAGCGCGTAGCGCAGCGCGAGGTATCCGGCCAGGAGCCCCAGCGCCAGGCCGAGGACCACGGGCTGCCGCCGCTCGTCGGCCCGCGAGCTGCGGCCACAGGCGCGGAACGCCAGGTCGCAGGCCGCCAGGATGAACGGGAACGCGACGGCGTACTCCTTGCAGAGCAGCCCGGCGCCGAGCAGCGCCAGCGCCCCCCCCTCCCAGGCCCAGGGCGAGGCCCGGCTCCCGGCGAGCAGGTGCAGGATCAGCGCCCCCAGCAGCGCCGCCGCGGCCATGATGTCGGCCCGCCCGACGATCGACGCGACCGCCTCGGTCGCCACCGGGTGGACCGCGAACAGCGCGCCCGCCGCGAGCGCCCACGGGCTGCCCGCCAGCAGCAGCGCGGCCAGCAGCGTGACCAGCACCGCGGTCCCGGCGTGCAGCAGCATGTCGGTGACGTGGTAGACCTGCGGCGCGTTGCCCAGCACGCGCGCCTCGATCGCGTAGGTCAGCGCGACGAGCGGACGGTAGGACCGCGTGCCGTAGGAGGCGTCGGCCGGGGCCCCCCAGAAATCGCTGGAAAAGACCGCGGAGAGCGGCTTTTCCTGGACCACCGGGTTCAGCGTCACGGCCCGCACCGCGTCGCTGATGATCGGCTTGGGGGGGAGCATCAGGTAGGCGAAGAACGCCAGCGCGGCGATCGCGAGCAGCGCCTTGCCGGAGGGAAGCGACGGGGAAAGCGACGGCGGCGCGGCCGGAACGGGCTGCGGCGACCCCTCTGGTGCTGCGCTGGAACGACGCTTCGACATGGCGGCAGGCGGCGGAATGCTAGCCCGAAACCGCGGAGCGCGCCGCGGGGGTTCGGCGCCGAAGGGCAGAAAACCGCCGCCAGACCCAAAAAAAACGCGTTTCCCGCTTGAATCTCCCGCGCCGGTAATGCTACCTATAGGTCGTCCTTTCGCGCGTGCGGCGCGCGACGTGCCGCCGGATCGACGAAAGAGAGGAGCCAGAGAACATGGCAAAGAAGGCTGCCAAGAAGACCGCCGCGCCGAAGGCCGGCAAGGCGAAGGCCGTCGAGATGCTGCTCGTCATGAGCAAGGTCAAGGGTGCCCTCCGCGACCACGGGATGAACGTGGCGTCCGACGCCCCCGAGGCGCTGAACAAGGTGCTGTACGACCTCTGCGTCCGGGCCGCGAAGCTCGCCCAGGCCAACGGCCGCAAGACGATCCGCCCCTACGACTTCTACGTCTGAGGTGGAGTCCCGAGGGGGCGGCCGATCGGCCGCCCCCCGCGTTTTCCCGGTCCTGGCGCCCGTTTCCGGGCGTCCGTCAGGCCGGCGCTAACTCTGCAAAGCGCTCGAAGAGGCGTCGCAGCCGCAGTCCGTCCGCGGGCAGGACGAGGAACGAGTCCGCCGAGCCCGCGTGCGCGGCCCGGACCAGGTCGGCCGTGGGGCGGTCCGAGCAGGCGACGATCATCCCCGAACGGCGCTTCGCGAGCGCCGCGGCCAGCCGCATCCGCAGGTCGATCGGCGAGCGGCTGAAGACGAACAGCACGCTCGGCTGCGGCCCGGCGCCGCCCGCGGAGTAGGCCGGCAGGACGTGGCAGCCGGCCTCGGCGAGTGCCGTTCGCAGCGCGGCCGTCGCACGGTCCTGGGGATCCCCGGAGACCTGGACCCGGATCCCCCGCGGGATCGCCGGCGGCGGGACGGTCGCCGCCGAGTCCCCGGGAAACGGCCTGGGCGCGGCGACCGCGTGGGCGCACGCGCCGCCGCCGGGCACCAGCTCCTCGACGAAGACCTCGGCCGTGTCGGCGTCCTCGTCCAGCTCCATCCCGGCCGGGCCCTCCCAGCTCTCGCTCGAGCCCAGCAGGATCGCGCCCGCCGGCTCCCCGTCGATCTGGAGACGGAAGCCGAGCAGGTCCCACCGCGCGCCGTGGTCGATCTCCCCGACGAGCGCCGGCCAGGCGCCCGCAGTGATCCGCCGCAGCTCGTGCCCGCAGGCGAAGTGGCGCGCCCCGTCCGCGCCCCGCGCGCGAACGATCCGGCGGGCGGCGCCGGCGAGGATCCCGGCCACTTCGCGGATCGCGTCGAGCAGCGGCCCCGGCAGGTCGCCGGAGTCGGTCGCTTCGCGGACCCCGCCGGCGCTCATCAGCCCGAAGGCCGCGCCGGTCGTCACCGCCGCCGGCCGGTCGAGCGCCAGGAACGTCGGCAGCACGCGGCCGTCCGCGTCGGCGAACGGGAACAGGAACAGTTCGCGCTGGCCGAAGAGTTGCGGCAGATCGGGGTGATCGGCGCGCAGGCGCTCCAGCTGGACCGGGCGGCCGACCAGCGCTTCGAGCGATTCCCGCATCTGCCCCGCGAGCGCGCCGGCCTCGCCGCGCAGCATGCGCGCAAGAACGCTGGGCGGGGACCTGTCCACGCGCTGGCTCCGCGAGGCTCCCCGGCGCCGCGCCGGCGAGTCCCTCCTCGAAGATCCGTTTCGGACGGACGCGGCGCCGCTTGAGCCGGCGAGCGGCGCAGCGGCCGCCGCGCGCCGTCAAGCATCCGACGGCCGGCTGCCGGCACCCCGCCGCGAAACCCCGGTCCGGATTCCGGACAGCCGCACCAACTGGCGCTCGATCAAGCGGATAGCGGCACTCCGCACGCGGCACAGGGCTTGCTGAAAAGGCCCTCGCACGGGAGGGGTGCGGTCCGCCGCCGCGATGGCGACGGGACCGCCCCGGGAGCGCGGCGATGGCCGGGACGACGGACGGACGCACGGGAGGGACGCCGGACACGGGGCCGCTGCGCCCCGAGCTCGCCGCGCTGCCGATCGCGCTCTCGGCGCGGATCGCCACCGGCCGCGCGCACCTCGCCGCGCTGCGCGAACTGGCGCCCGGCCAGCTGGTGCCGTTGACGACGCCGGTCGGCGAACCGTGCCGGCTGCTCGCCGACGGAGCCGTGATCGGGGCCGGGGAAATCGTCGAGGTCCGGGGACAGCTCGCGCTGCGCCTGACGCGGTTGGGACAGGACCGTGGCTGAGCGCGGCGGGAAGCGGTGAGCTGAGATGATCCTGCGGACCTTCTCGGGGAAGACCGCGGCCGAGGCGCTGGCGCAGGTGCGCGAGCAGCTCGGACCGGGGGCTGCGGTGCTCGAGACGCGCCGCGGCTCCGGCGGCGTCGAGGTCGTCGCGGCCGCGGAACGGCCGGGGGCGCGGGGCGCCCCTGCGCCCGTGGCGCGGGCCCTGGCGGCCGCGCCGGGCACTCCCGCCGCCGCCGCCGAGCGGCTGCGCGACGACCTCGTCGCGTGGGGGTTCTCGCTCCCGTTCGCCGGCCGGATCGCGGCCGCCGCCCGGCACAACCTCGACGCCGAGCAGCTCGACGACCGGATCGCCGCGCTCTCGTATGCGCGCGAGCTGGTCGCGCTGTGGCTGCCGGCCGATCCCGCGCCCGCCCCCGCGGTCCTGGCGCTGGTCGGCCCCCCCGGCGTGGGCAAGACGACGACGCTGGCCAAGCTCGCCGCGCGCGAACTCTGCCGCGGCGACCGCCCCGTGGTCCTGGCCTCGGCCGACGGCCGGCGGCTGGGCGGCGCGGAGCAGACGGAGGCCTTCGCGCGGGTCCTCGGCGCGCCCTTCGTCGCGGTCCGCGGGAGGCGCGACCTGGACCGGGCCCGCGAGCGCGCGGGCCGCGGCGCACTCCTGATGCTCGACACGCCGGGGATCCCGCGCGGCGACCGAGCCGCGATGGAGGGGCTCGCCGGGCTGCTGGCGGGCGTGCGACACGATGAGATCGAGCTGCTGCTGGCGGCCGACCGCGACGCCGACTCGCTGGCCGAGAGCGTCAAGCGCTTCGCCCCGCTGCATCCCGGCGCCCTCGGCGCGACGCGGATCGACGAGGCCGTGCGGCCGGGCTGCCTGCTGACCGCGTTGGCGCGGGCCGGGCTGCCGCTGCGCCACCTCGGGACCGGCCCCGACGTCCCGGACGACCTCGCGATCGCGGATCCGCGCCGCCTCGCGGCGTGGGCCGTGCCGCTGCCCGGCGAGCCGGCCGCGTCCTGGCGCGGCGCGGAGACCGGGCGATGAGCGGCCGCGCTGCCGCCCCGGCGCGCCGCTCGCGCCGCGCGCTGGTGCTGGCCGTGACCTCCGGCAAGGGGGGCGTCGGCAAGACCTTCGTCGCCGCCAACCTGGCGATCGCCCTGGCCCGGACCGGCCTGGCGACGACCCTGCTCGACGCCGACCTCTCGCTGGCCAACGCCGACGTGCTGCTCGGCCTCGCCCCGCCCCGCACGATCGAGCACTTCTTCCGCGAGCGCGTCCCGCTGACCGACCTGGCGATCGAGGGGCCCGGCGGGATCCGCCTGATCCCTGCCGGCTCCGGCATCCCCGAGCTGGCCAGCCTGCCGCCCGAGGAGATGCTGCGCTTCGTCGAGGGGCTGCGCGCGGTCGGCGAGCGCTGCGACGTGCTGCTGATCGACACCGCGGCCGGGATCGGCGACCAGGTCTCGCGGATGCTCATGCTGGCCGACCGCACCCTGCTCGTGACCTGGCCCGAGCCGGCCGCGCTGGTCGACGCCTACGCCGCGCTGAAGGTCGCGCTGCGGCGCGACCCGGGCCAGGAGATCGGCCTCGTCGTCGACGGCGCCGCCGACGAGGACGAGGCCCGGCGCGTCCACCGGCGCCTGGTCGCCGCGGCCAGCCAGTTCCTGGGCCGCGGGATCGACTTCGACGGCTTCGTGCTCAAGGACCCCGCGGTCGCCGACGCCGCGTGCCGCCAGGCCGCGCTCGTGATCGAACAGCCCCTCGCCCCCGCCAGCCGCTCGCTCGAGCGGCTGGCCGCCAAGGTCGCCGCGCGCGTCCGCGCGCGCAGCCTCTCCGGAGCGTCGCCACGATGGCACGGGAACGCACCGCACCCGGGAATCCAGCACTGATGCGCCGCGCCGCGCACACCGACGCCCCGCTCGTCGACCCGACGGTCGAGTGGGCGGCCGCGGCCCGCGTTCCCGGGTCGGCCGCGCGCGAGCGCCTGCTCGTCGGGCACACCGGGCTGGTGAAGTACCTCGCCCACCGGATCGGCTCGCGGCTGGCCGGCCCGGTCGACTTCGACGACCTGGTCGGGGACGGGATCCTCGGGCTGATGGAGGCGATCGACCGCTTCGACCCGGCGCACGGCGTGCTGTTCAAGACCTACGCCGAGGCGCGGATCCGCGGCGCGATCCTCGACGGCGTGCGCTGCCGCGACTGGGCCCCGCGCTCGCTGCGGCGCGCCGCGCGCCGGCTCGAGAGCGCGATCGTCGCGGTCGAGCACCGCACGCGGCGCCCCGCCGAGGACGAGGAGATCGCGTCCGAGCTGGGGCTCTCGGTCGACGAGCTGCACGCGCTCTACCAGCAGGCTCGCGGCGTCCGGCTCGGCCACATGCCGGCCGGCGAGGACGAGGGGAACGACCCGGCCGATCCCGGGGCCAGCCCGCTGTTCGCGATCCAGGAGAAGGAGCGGCGCGAGGTCCTGGCCGAGGAGATCGACCACCTGCCCGAGCGCGAGCGGATGGTCCTGTCGCTCTACTACGAGCGGGGCCTGACGCTGAAGGAGATCGGCGCCGTGCTCGACGTCACCGAGTCGCGGGTCTGCCAGATCCACACCCGCGCCGTCAGCCGGCTGCGCGCGCGCGTCGGCGAGCGGCTCACGGTCCCCCTGGAGGAGGCGCTGCGATGAGCCGCCTGCTGTCCCAGGCCGAGGTCGACGCGCTGCTCCGGTCCTTCGGGCCCGAAGACTCCGGCCCGGCCAGCGCCGACGCGGTCCCGTACGACCTGCGGGCGCCGCTGCTGCTGGCGGGGGAGCGGCTCTCGCTCGTCCACGCCGCGTGCGAGCGGCTGGCCGGCGAGGTCGCCGGCGCGTTCACCACGATCCTCGCCGCGAGCGCGCCCCTCCGCGCCGAGTTCACCGGGCTGATCCAGCAGCCGGCGGGGACGGTCCTGGCGACGCTGGTCCAGGGCGAGCCGCTCGGCCTGTTCGTCGACGAGGCGGGCGAAGCGGTCGGCGGGATCGCGTTCCAGGACGAGCTGGCGCTGGCGATCGTCGACCGGCTGCAGGGGGGCGAGGGGAGGCCAGCCGCGCCGCGCGCGCTCTCGGCAGTCGAGTCGCGCCTGCTGGAAGGCGCCTTCCAGCGGCTCGCCCGCGCGCTCGGCGAGCTCGCCGCGCTCGCGCCGCTGCGGCCGGGCGGGCTCGACCCCGAGCCGGATTTCGGTCGGCTCGTGCGTCGCGGCGGGATGCTCGCGGCGGCG
>CAYZDB010000021.1:0-17395 GCA_964476985.1 uncultured Acidobacteriota bacterium
GTGATGATCGCAGCGGAGGTGATGCGGCGCGCCGGGATGCGCGACGAAGCGGGCCGGAAGCCCTGCTCCCCGCGCAGTCTCACCACCTTCGCCCGCGCGCTGCTGCCCGGGCGGTCGCAGCGGCTGGCGGTGCTGGTCCCGCACCTCAACTTCCCGCTGCCGGTCGCGGGGTGGATCGTCCGGAAGTTCTCCGAGATCCTCAAGCGCAGCGGCTACCGGGTGCCGGGGCGCGCCGCGCCGTAGCGCCGCGCGCGGAGCGCCGCGCGGGCGCCGTGCTATTCTGCCGCCCGCCTGCGGCCTCGGGCGGAGCGCGCGATGTACCCCTTCCTCTTCCAGATCGGCCCGATCCCGGTTCCCAGCTACGGGGTCTTCGCGGCGATCACGCTGGTCATCGCGATGCTGGCCGTGCGCCGGGTGGCGGCGATCGAGGGCCGCGACCCGCAGGAAACGATGGACACCATGTTCTGGTCGGTCATGGTGGGTCTCGTCGGCGCCCGCGTGCTCGAGGCGGTGATCAACTGGGAGCGCTACTTCGCGCAGCCCGGCGGCCTGAAGCTGCTCGTCTTCTCCACGGGCGTGTTCCTCGGGGGGCTGGTCGCGGCGCTCGCCTACGGGGCCTGGCGCTTCCGCCGGACGGGGCTGCCGGTGCTGCAGGGGCTGGACATCCTCGCGCCGGTCGCGGCGATCGTCGAAGCGGTCGGGCGCTGGGGCTGCTTCCTCTCCGGCTGCTGCTGGGGCACGCCGACCGACCTCCCCTGGGCCGTCACCTTCCCCGAGACGGCGCAGCACCTCCACCGCGGGCTGCCGGGAGTGCCGCTCCACCCGGCGCAGATCTACTTCTCGCTGAACGGCTTCGTGCTGCTCGCCGTCGTGATCTGGGTCTACGCGCGCAAGCGGTTCCACGGCCAGGTGATCACCGTATTCGTCGCGCTCTACGCGGTCAGCCGCTTCCTGCTGGAGTACGTCCGCGGCGATGCGGAGCGCGGCTTCGTGCTGGGCGGGCTGCTCAGCACGTCGCAGCTCGTGTCGCTCGCGCTGTTCGCGGTCGCGGTGGCGGGATACCTCCTGCTCGACCGGCGGCACCGGGCCCTGGGCGAGCCGGACTGGAAGCCGGCCGCGCCGCTGCGCGCCGCCGTCGCCGCGCCGGGCGGCGGGGCAGCGCGGAGCCGGCGGGCGGCCGCCCGGCGGCGCTGACGCGGGTCCCGGCGGGGCTGCTATCCTCGGACCGTGATGATCCCCGCCCTGGTCGTCCTGGCCGTCGCCCTCGCGGCTTTCGTCCTCGTCACCTTCAACCGCCTCGTCGCGCTGCGGAACCGCGCCGCGGCGGCCTGGTCCGACATCGACGTGCAGCTCAAGCGGCGGCACGACCTGGTCGGCAACCTGGTCGAGACGGTGCGCGGCTACGCGGCGCACGAGTCCGGCACGCTCGAGGCGGTGACGCGCGCCCGCACCGAGGCCGAGAGCGCGCGCGGCGCGGGGCGGCCGGCCGAGGCCGGCGCGGCGTCGGCGCGGCTGGGAGCCGGCGTGCGCGCGCTGTTCGCGCTGGCCGAGGCCTACCCCGAGCTGAAAGCGAGCGCGCGCTTTCTCGACCTGCACCGCGCGCTGGTCGAGCTGGAAGACGACCTGCAGAACGCGCGCCGCTACTACAACGCCGTGGTCCGCGACCTCAACACGCGGATCCAGTCGTTCCCGGACCTGCTCGTGGCGCGCCCGTTCGGCTTTGCCGAGCGCGCCTTCTTCGAGCTGGAGGACCGGGGCGAGGCGGCGGCGCCGCGGGTCGACGCCGGGAGCCTGCGGTGAGCTTGCGGTCCCGGGAGGCTGCGGTGGGTGCGCGGCGCCGGGCGCTGTTCCTGCTGCTGCTGGCGCTGGTCGCGGGTGCGGCGGGCGCGACGGGCGTGGCGCGGGCCGATCGCGGCGGCTACGAGATCCGCAGCTTCCAGACCGACCTCGAGGTCCAGCGCGACGGCGACGTGGTCGTGACCGAGCGGCTGGAAGTGGACTTCTCCGAGCCGCGCCACGGGATCTACCGCACGATCCCCGTGCGCTACACCGACCCCCGCGGCTTCGCCTACTCGCTCGGCTTCCGGCTGCTCGGCGTCGAGGACGGCCGCGGCGGGCAGCACGCCGTGCGGACCTCGCAGGAGGGTCACGACGTCAACCTGCGGATCGGCGACGCCGATCGGACGGTCCAGGGGCTGGTCACCTACGTCATCCGCTACCGCGTCCGCGACGCGCTGGTCGCGCGCCCCGAGCACGACGAGCTCTACTGGAACGCCACCGGCACCGACTGGCAGGCGGGGATCGGCGCGGCCGGCGCGACGATCCGCCTCCCGGCCGCGGTCGACGACGCGGGGCTGGAGACGGCGGCCTACGTCGGGCGCTTCGGGAGCACCGAGCAGGGGGTCGCGATCGAGCGGCCGTCCGGCGCCGAGATCGTGTTCCGCGCGCCGCGCCCGCTGGGGCCGCTCGAGGGGCTGACGGTCGCGGCGGCCTGGCCGCGCGGGATCGTCGCGCGCCCCTCGGCGCTCGTCTCGGGCGCGCGCCTCGCGGCGGACAACTGGATCGTGGCGGCGCCGCTCGCGGCGCTCGCGCTCTGGATCGCGCAGTGGAGGCGGCGCGGGCGCGATCCGCGGGGGCGGGGCTCGATCGTCGTGCGCTACGAGGCGCCCGAGGGGGTCACGCCCGGAGAGCTCGGCACCGTCGTCGACGAGCGGGTCGACACCCGCGACATCACCGCGACGCTGGTCGACCTGGCGGTCCGCGGCTTCGTGCGCGTGCGGGTCGAGGAGAAGCCGCTGATCTTCGGGCTGTTCTCGAGCGAGGAGATCGTGCTCGAGCGGCGGCGCGAGGGCGCGGGGGCCTCCGAGGCGGGGCTGCTGCCGCACGAGCGCCGGATGCTCGAGGCGCTCTTCACCGGCCGCGACGAGGTGGCGATCGACGACCTGCGCGAGCGCTTCTACCGCCACGTCCCGGGCATCCAGGACGCGCTGCTCGAGCGCGTCACGGCGCGCGGCTACTTCGCGGGCAAGCCGACGGAGGTCCGGACGCGCTGGGCGCTGGTCGGGCTCGGCGGCGCCCTGGCGGTCTTCCTGGTCGGTGCGCTCTGGGCCTGGCTGCGCGGCGGGATCATGCCCGAGGCGCTCGGCGTCCCGGCGGCAGCCGCGGTGGCGACCGCGATCGTCGGGTTCGCCTTCGCGCAGGTCATGCCGCAGCGCACGGCGAAGGGCGTCGAGTTGCGCGAGTGGGCGCTGGGGTTCGAGGAGTTCGTCGAGCGGGTCGAGGCCGAGAAGCTGGAGCAGGACCGCGCCCGCAACGTCTTCGAGACGCTGCTCCCCTACGCGATGGCGCTGGGGGTGGCCGCGGCCTGGGCGCGGCGCTTCGAGGGGATCTATGCCCAGGGCGGCTCGCCCGCCTGGTTCGTCGGGAAGAACCCCGTGCAGGGACTCTCGACCCGCGGCTTCGAGCGCTCGCTCTCGGGCGCGATGACGCGCACCGCGGGCGCGATGACCCAGGCCCCGCGGTCGAAGGGGTCGAGCGGCTCCGGCGGCGGCGGCTCGTCCGGCGGGGGCGGGGGCGGGGGCGGCGGCGGGTCCTGGTAGCGGGGTCCGCGCGGCCGGGGCCGGGCCGGGCCGGCACGGGCACCCGCCGCGCCGGACGGGGGCCCCGCTCCGCCGTACACTGCCCGCGCCGATGTCCCCCGAGCTCCCCGTTGCCGCCGCTTCGCCAGCGCTCGAAAGCCGCGCCCTCCGCGTGCGCCTCGGCGGGCGCGAGGTCCTGACCGGCGCCGACCTGGTGTTGCGGCCGGGAGAGATGGTCGCGATCGTCGGGCCGAACGGCGCGGGGAAGACGACCTGGCTGCGCGCGCTGGCCGGGATCCTGCCGCTCGACAGCGGCGAGGTCCGCGTGGCGGGGGCGCCGCTCGCGTCGCTGACCCGCCGCGAGCTGGCGCGGCGGCTCGCGTTCCTTCCGCAGGAGACCTGGACCGAGTTCGGGATCACGGTCGCCGACGCGGTCGCGATGGGGCGCTTCGCGCACCTCGGCGCGCTGCGGTCGCCGGGGGAGGCCGACCGCCGCGCGGTGCGCGAGGCGATGGAGCGCGCCGACGTCGCCGCGCTGGCGGCGCGGCCGCTGACGCAGCTCTCGGCCGGCGAGCGGCGGCGCGTGCACCTGGCGCGCGCGATCGCGCAGGAGGCGTCGATCCTCGTGCTCGACGAGCCGACGACGGCACTCGACGTCGGTCACGCCTGCGAGGTGATGGACCTGCTCGCCGGACTGGCGCGCGGCGGCGCGGCGGTCGTCCTGTCGTTGCACGACCTGGTGCTGGCGATGCGCGGGCCGACGCGCGCGCTGCTGCTCGACGACGGGCGCGTCGCCGCGCAGGGGGCGCCGGTCGAGGTCCTCACCTCACCCGCCGCGCGGCTCGCCTTCGGCATCCCGCTGGTCGCGATCGCTTCCCCCCCCGCGATCGTCCCGGGCTTCCCGCGTCAGTTGCAGATCGCGTGGGAGTCGAAGGGGTCGCGGGGGTCGGGGTGCTCGGAGCCGGAGCCGTAGGAGCCAGTGCCGCGCGGCCCCCCCGCGCGCAGCAGGATCCAGAGCGCGTCGCCCGCCGGCGGCAGGTCGGGCACGGCGAGCGGCGGCGCATCGAGGTTCTCGGCGAGGCAGCTCGCGCGGGTCCAGGCGTCGGGCGCCGCGAGGTCGGAAACCAGGCCCGAGATCGCGTCGTACGTGATCCCGGTCCCCAGCCGCGGCTCCTGGTCGTCGAAGCCCAGCTGGGTCTTCCCCGCGAAGACCAGCCCCTGCACGGTGTCGTAGTCGAAGGCCGGCTCGACCTCGACGTACGCGTCCTCCTCGCCGGTCCCGGCCCGCAGGTCGGACCACAGCGGGACGATCTTCCCGCCGCCCGCGGCCAGCGCGGAGTAGTCGCCGAGGAAACCGGTCAGCGAGCTGCGCGAAGCGACGTCGGTGACCTTGACGTTGCGGTCGAAGCTGGCGCCGCCGTCGCGCGAGGTGGCGATGAAGATGTGGAACAGGTCGTCCGCCGCGTCCTCCCGCCGGTCGTGCCACATCAGGTGGACCATCCCGGCGCCGTCGACCGAGATCCAGGGGAAGAACTGGTCGCGGCCGTTGCCGACCGGGTCGTCGTTGACCCGCAGCGGCGGCGACCAGGTCGTGCCGCCGTCGGTCGAGCGCGAGAGCAGGATGTCGGCGTCGCCGTTGCGGGCGTCGGCCCACGCGACGTAGACGAAGCCGTCGGTCGCGGTGCGCGACGTGTCGATCGCGGCGGTCGGGAACGAGTTGCGGCGGAACCAGAAGTCGTCGCCGATCCCCGTCACGGACGAGACGGTCTGCCAGCCCGCCCAGCTCGCGCCGCCGCTGGTCGACTTGGCGAACTCGATCCCGGTCGGGCCGCCCCAGAAGACGTAGACCACGCCGCCCCGCCCCGCGACCGGGACCGAGCCCTGCACCCCTCCCGAGCCCGAGACGTTCTTCGCGCCGGTCCAGGTCACGCCGCGGTCGGTCGAGTAGGCGACGCGGATCGGGCTGGTCGTCGCGCCGAAGTTGGTCCACGACATGTAGACGCGGTTGGCGTAGGTCCCCGTCCCGTTCGGCGCGCAGGCGATGTACGGCTTGTCGATGAACGGCGTCCCCTGCGACTCCGCGACGACCCCGGACTGCGGCCAGGTCAGCCCGCCGTCGGTCGACTTGGCGACGACGAGCCGCACCGGCTGGTAGGCGCCGACGTAGTCGAGGTAGCCGAAGACCGCGGTCCCGTCGCCGCAGAAGGCCGCCGTCGGGTCGCCCTGGTTGGCGTGCTTGCGGAAGGGGCTGATCCCGTCGATCCAGGTCTGCCCGCCGTCGGTCGTGGTGTAGAAGGCCGCGGTCCAGCTGCCGAGCCGCGCGTCGTTGGCCCCGCCGACGAAGTTGTCCGGGTTGGCCGGGTTGATCGTGATCGTGGTCTCGTTCTGGTTGCGCCCCGACGCGTCCTGGTTGGCGCGGACGTTCGTCCCGCCGCCCGCCTTCTCGAACGGGCCGGTCGCCGGCTTGTAGGTGACGATCGGCTTGCTGTCGGGGATGTCCCCCGACTCCCGGTCCGCGACCGGGGCGGGAGGGGCTCCGGCCGGCGGGGCGCCGGGTCCGGCGGGGCGCGGCGCCGAGGCGCAGGCGGCCAGCAGGACGGTCACAGGCAACAGCAGCACGGTGGACAGGGCGGACGGACGGGTCACGAGGCTTCCCTCCCGGGGACGCGAAGCGCCCGACAATCTACGACGACTGCGGCCCTCCCGCTGCCGGGAGGGCCCCGCCCCGGTCCGCGGCGCGCCGCAGCGCGCCGCAGCGCGTCACCGTGGGGTGGCCGCCGCCGGGGGCGCCGCCGGCTCCGCCAGGTACCGGGCGAACCAGTCCTCGATCGTCCCCCACCAGAGCCGCGCGTTGGCCGGCTTGGCGACGAAGTGGGCCTCGTCCGGGAAGTACAGGAAGCGCGAGGGGATCCCCTGGCGCTGCAGCGCGGTGAACAGCTGCATCGCCTGCGTCACCGGCACGCGGAAGTCCAGCTCGCCGTGGATCACCAGCGTCGGGGTCTTGAACTGCGCGGCGTACGACGAGGGCGAGAACTTCTCGTAGTACTCCGCGCTCACCCAGTAGGGCCCGCCGAAGTCCCACTCCGGGAACCAGGTCTCCTCGGTCGCGCCGTAGAAGGCCTTCATGTCGTACAGCCCGGCGTGCGAGACGAAGCAGCGGAAGCGCGTGCCGGTCTGCCCGAGCAGCCAGTTGACCATGTAGCCGCCGTACGACCCGCCGGCCGCACAGGCCCGCGACGCGTCGGCCTCGGGGATCTTCGCCGCCACCGCGTCGAGCGACGCCATCACGTCCTGGTACGGCTTGCCGCCCCAGTCCTTCGTGATGCTGTCGGTGAAGGGCTGGCCGTAGCCGGTCGAGCCGTGGAAGTTGGGCGCGACCACGACGTACCCCATCGCCGCGAACAGCTGCTGATTCCAGCGGGCGTGCATCTCGTCGAGCCACGCTCCCTGCGGGCCGCCGTGCGCCAGCACCACGACCGGCACCTTCGCCGCGCTTCCCAGCTTCGAGCGCGGTGGACGGACGACCAGCGCGTGGACCTGCTCCCTGCCGCCGCCCTCGTACCACAGCTCGTCGACCTGCCCCAGCTCGACGGTCCGCTGCAGCGCCTCGTTGTGCCGCGTCAGCGAGTGGAGCTGGCCCGTCGCGAGGTCGAGGCGGTACAGCTCGGGGAAGATCGCCAGCGACTCGAGCGCCAGGACCACGCTCTTGCCGTCCGGCGCGACGGCGAACTCCTTGACGTTGCCGCCGCGCAGCACCGTTTCCACCTTCGCCGAGGTCGCCGCGATGCCCGCCGCGCCGGCTTCCGACAGCGAGCCCACCGGCAGCCGGAAGAGGCTCTGCCGCGCCCGGTCCTGCGCGGTGAAGTAGATGTCGCCGTTGGGCGCGAGCGCGAAGTCGGCGACCGACAGGTCCGGCACCTCGAACAGGCGCCGGATCGCGCCCGGCGCCGCGCCACCCGCGCCGAGGTCGCGGGCGACCAGCTCGCGCCGGTCGGCCTCGAAGCCGCCCCGCGGCATCGAGGTCCAGTAGAGCGTGCGGCCGTCGGCGGAGAAGCGCGGTCCGGCGTCGCTCCCGGGCGAGGTCGAGATCCGCGTCCGCGCCCCGGGCCGGCCGCCGTCGAGCGCCAGCAGCTCGACGTCGTTGTTGGTGCTGATCGCGACCACCGGATCGCGGTTGGCGACCAGCGCGACCGTCTCCCCATCCGGCGACCAGGCGAAGTCGTGCGACGACCCGAGCGCCAGCGGCGGGACGTCGACGTCCCCCGGCGTCAGGTCGACCGGCGCCTGCTGGCCCGACGGGTCGACCAGGAAGACGTGCGACCGCTCGTCCCCGCGCCAGGCGTTCCAGTGCCGGTACATCAGGCCGTCGTACACCCGGCCCGAGGCCGCGCGCGCGGCGTCGGCCTTGCGGCGCGTCGTCGCGCAGGCCTCGTCGGCGCACTCCTTGAACGAAGTCCCGGCGACGAGCAGCCGTCTTCCGTCGGGCGCGAGCCGGAACGCGGAGACGCCTCCGCCGAGCGCGGTCACCGCCTCGGCCTCGCCCCCCGCGGCGGGCAGCCGGTGGACCTGCGCGGGCTGGCCGTCGCGCGCCGAGAGGAAGTAGATCCAGGCGCCGTCGGGCGACCAGGCCGGCGCGCTGTCGCTTCCCGGCTGGCGGGTCAGGCGGGCCGGCTCGCCGCCGGCGAGCGGCACCCACCACAGGTCGGTGTTCCCCTTGTTGTCGGCCAGGTTCCAGGCGGTCGCCTGGTAGGCCACCCGCGTGCCGTCGGGCGAGACCGCGATCGCCGAGGGACGCACGATCGACCAGAGATCCTCGACCGTCATCGGATGCCGCGCGGGAGCGGCCGGCGGGGCGGCCGCCGGCGAGGGCGGCGCCGGCGGGGCGGCGGATGGCGCCGCGACCGGGATCGAGACGGAGAGCAGCAGCAGGGCGGCGGCGACACGGTTCGACACGGGTGACCTCGCGGTGGGGATGGACCATTCTCCCGAAAAAGGAACGCCCCGCGCGAGGCGGGGCGTCCGGCATGCGTCGGTTGGGCCGTCGCTCAGGAAGCGCGGCGGACCTTGCTGGCCTGCGGACCCTTGGGCCCCTGGGTGATCTCGAACTCGACCTTGTCACCCTCGGAGAGCGAGCGGAAGCCGGAACCCTCGATCGCCGTGTAGTGCACGAAGACGTCGGGACCGTTCTCCTGGCTGATGAAACCGTAGCCCTTCGCGTCGTTGAACCACTTGACCTTGCCAGTAGCCATACGTGGAACCTTTCCTGCTCTCCGGGGCCAGCAGCCCCTTTAAAGCACAATCGGCCGCCGCTTCGGCGCCGAGCGCGGAACCAATTCCCGCTCGCTCGGATCCGGCGCCGCTGCCAACGGCCTTGTTTCAAAGGAGATAGTGCAATTTCGGGGGCGCCGAGGCAAGCCGGGGAAGGGGGCCCGGCCCCCGGTCCGGATTACAGGCCGCTAAGACCGGCCCTTCCAGGACGCCAGCGCCGCCAGCGCCCGCTCGCGGGCCATCCCGTGGTCGACGACCCGCTCCGGGTAGCGGCGGCCGGCCGCCGCCGGGAGACCGCCCGGGACGGCCCACGGCTCGTGGACTCCCGGCCCGGCGATCCCCTCCAGCTCCCCGACGAACGCGCGCACGTAGTCCCCGTCCGGGTCGAAGCGGACCCCCTGCGTGACCGGGTTGAAGACGCGGAAGAAGGGCGCCGCGTCGGCCCCGCAGCCGCCGGCCCACTGCCAGCCCAGCGTGTTGTTCGCCAGGTCGGCGTCGACCAGCGTGTCCCAGAACCAGCGCGCCCCTTCGCTCCACGAGATCAGCAGGTCCTTCACCAGGAAGGAGGCGACCACCATCCGGGTGCGGTTGTGCATCCAGCCGGTCCGCCAGAGCTGGCGCATCGCGGCGTCGACGAACGGGTAGCCGGTCCGTCCGCGCTGCCACGCGCGCAGCAGCGCCGGGTCCTCCCGCCACGGGAAGTCGGCGTACTCCGCCCGCAGCGGCGAGTCGGGCGTCCGCGGGAAGTGGAACAGCAGGTGGTACGCGAATTCCCGCCAGCCCAGCTCGCGCAGGTACGACTCGGCGCCGCGCGTCGCGCCGCGGCCGCCCGCGACGCTCTCGGCGCGGCGCACGGCGTGCCAGACCTGGCGCGGCGAGATCTCGCCGAAGTGCAGGAACGGCGAGAGCCGCGACGAGCCCTCCCGGTCGGGACGGTTGCGCCCGTCGGCGTAGTCCGGGAGCGCCTCGTCGAGGAAGCGCTCGAGCTGGTGGTGGGCGCCCGCTTCGCCCGGGCTCCACGCGGCGCGGATTCCGCCGGCCCAGTCGCGGCGCGGCAGCAGCCCCAGCGCATCGAGCGGCTCGGACCGCGGCCACGCGACCGGTGCCGGGATCGCGGCCGGTGCGGGTTGCGGCGGGGCGGGCTCGCCGCGTGCCGTGAAGGCCTTCCAGAACGGGGTGAAGACCTGGTACGGCCGCCCTTCCCCCGTCGCGATCTCCCACGGCTCGGCCAGCAGCGCGCTGTTGAAGCTGCGCGCCGCGAGGCCGGCCTCCTCGGCGGCCTGCTTGAGCGCCTCGCCCTGGGCCCGCCCGGCCGGCTCGTAGCGGCGGTTCCAGTGGATCGCGGCGGCCCCGGTCTCGCGCGCCAGCCCGAGCAGCGCCGGGACGATCGGCCCGCGGCGCAGCACCAGGCGCGAGCCGCGCGCGCGCAGCTCCCCGTCGAGCGCGGCCAGCGAGTGGTGCAGCCACCAGCGGCTCGCCGCGCCGGGCGGCCACGCCCCTTCCTCTTCCGGCGACCAGGTGAAGACCGGCACGACCGGGGCGCCGGCGGCGGCGGCCGCGTGGAGCGCCGGATTGTCGGCGAGGCGCAGGTCCTGCCGGAGCCAGAGCAGGATCGCGCCGGCCTCCGGGCCGCGCGCGCCGGCCGCGCTCATAGGGCCGCGATGCGCAGCAGCGGCTGGTCGGCGCGGACCTCGGCGCCGTCCGCGGCGAGCACTTCGCGCACGATCCCGCGCCCGAACGGGGCGCCCTCGAAGAGGATCGGCGAGAAGCACTTCATGACCTCGACCAGCCCCACGGTCTGGCCGTCCTCGACGGTCGAACCGACCGCGGCGTAGGGCGGCGCGCCGGGCGCGGGGCGCAGGTAGAAGGTGCCGTGCGTCGGGGAGCGGATCTCCCACGCGCCGCCGGGCGCGGCGCCGGGCCCGGCGGCGCCCGCCCGCCCGGCCGTCGCGGCCTCCGCCGCGAGCGCGGCGGCCTCCGCGCCGGACGCGAGCGAGAGCGTCGCGAGCAGCTCGCCGTGCGCGCAGGGGTTCCACTGGTGCGCCAGCTCCACGCCGACGACCGCGCCGCGCACGCCTGCCGGCACGACCAGCGCGTAGGCCCGCTCGTCGCGGACCAGCGTCCCCGCGACGCTTCCGCCGACGAGCACCTCGCCGGGGCCGCGGTCCCAGCGCACCCGGCCGGGGCCGGGACAGCGCAGCTCGACGCCGCCGCGGGGGGCGTCCTGCACGACGAGTTCGAGGGAGGGGCGGCTCACGCGCGGATTATCTACCGGTTGCGGGAGGGATGGGCAGCGGGCCGGCTCCGGGGGAATCGCGCGGGGCGCGGCGCGGCGAAGGCGAGCGGCTCAGGCCTGGTTGCGCGGCGCGAACCACGACATTTCGCGCGCCATGTCCTCGGACAGCCCGTCGATCACGGCTTCCCAGTCGACCTCGCCCTGCTCGAGGACGGAGTCGGCGATCCGGCGCGCGGCGTGACGGCCGAGCCGGTCCATGAAGTCCTCGTGCTCGAGCATCCACTTCTGGAACGTGATGACGCGATGGTCCATGAGGCGATCTCTCCGCGACCGACACCCGCTTCGTTGCGCGGCGGATGTTATCAGAGATGGCCCGCGGCGCACCTCCGGCGGTCACGAAAAAAGCGCACGAAGTCCGCTCCCAGCGCTGCGATGTCGGCGACGCGCCGCCGACTGTTCGCATTCGTTCCGGTCCTGTTCCCCGGCGCCGCGCGGGATGGATCAGCTTGCGCGTCGGAACGCGGGGGCGGTGCGGCGCGGTGCGGCGCGTCCCAGGCGGAACGACTCGACCGCGCGGGACCACAGCCGCTCGAGCGTCGACGGATCCTCGACCGGCGGGGCCGGCGTGCGGGACACCGCGGGGCCGGAGGCGAAATCGGCGGGACAGCGCTCGGCGCGCGCGCGCAGGACCTGGGCGTAGTGCTCGTAGTCGATGTGCCAGCGGCTGGCGAGCACGGCGGCGGAGAGGCGATGGGGGACGGGTCGCGACGGCGACGGGAGTCGGGATCCGGATGCGCGGCTCATGGACCTTCTGCTTGCTTCCCCGGGTCCGGCGACCGGGGGTGGCAACCCCTCGGTCCCGGTCCTGCGCGCAAACTACGGCGAAGCGGCCGGTGCGGCAGAAGAAAAGCGAGGGACCGCGGGGCCGGGGGTTTCCCCCCCGCCCGGCGCTGCGCGAAGCTGTTCGCGGCGCCGGCGCGGCCCGCCGCGACCGCGGGGTCAGGGCCCGTCGACCAGCGCGACCAGGTCGTGCAGCGCCCAGATCCTGGGGTTGCGCACGGTGCGGTAGCCGGTCGCCTGGTAGGCCGCCTCGGCGAAGGTCTCGAGCCAGCCGCGCAGCTCGCCCATCGCCACGACCTCGTCGACGTCCATCTGCCGTGCCGCCTTGTGCGGGTCCATGTCGGCCGCGATCTGGTCCTCGATCGCCTGCATCCCGCGCCGGACCTTCTCGCGCTCGGCCTCGTCGGCGGCGACGACCTGGAAGTTCTCGTCCAGCCGCGTGCGGTAGGCGCCGATCGCCAGCGTGCGCCCCTCCATCACCGCCAGCCGGGTCAGCGGCGTGGCCAGCTGGATCGTCGGCTCGTAGGGCATCCCGGCCATCGCGTAGTAGCCGGCGCCGGCCGCCTTGCGCAGCAGCACCGTGAGCGTCGGGACGGAGGTGGTGGAGTTGGTGTAGATCAGCGACGAGCCGTAGCCCAGCAGCCCCTGCTTCTCGGCCTCGATCCCGATGTCGAAGCCGGCGATGTCCTGCAGCCAGACCAGCGGGATCCCGTCGTCGGCGCAGGTCCGCGCGAACTGGCTGATCTTGGCGATCCCGTCGCGGTAGAGGATCCCGCCGGGGCGCTTTTCGCCGGCCAGCTCGGGGTGGTCGGTGAGCTGCGGGTTGTTGGCGATGAACCCCAGCCACAGCCCCGAGACGCGCGCCACGCCGGTGATCATCTCCGGGCCGCGGTGCGGCATCACCTCGCGGAACAGCGAGTCGTCGGCCAGCCGCGCCAGGACCTCCGGCATCGCGAAGGCGTGCCGGTGGTCGGGCGGGAAGAGCGCGGCCAGCTCGCCGGCCGCGAAGCGCGGCGGGGCGGGCTCGGCGCCGCGCCGGTAGTAGCCGATCGCGCTGCCGGGCAGCGCCGCGACCTCCTGGCGGATCCGCAGCAGGCAGGTCTCGTCGTCCGGCACGCGGTGGTCGGCGCAGGCCGAGAGGTGGACGTGGACGTCGGGCCCGCCGATGTCGAGGCTGGTGATCTTCTGCGACTTGGCGCCCTTGATCAGCGCCGCGCCGGCGATGACCATGTAGGCCTGCTCGGTCATGTAGACGACGTCGCTGATGATCGGCATGTAGCCGCCGCCGGCGATGCAGTCGCCGAACACGCCGGCGATCTGCGGCACCCCCGCGGCCGACAGCCGCGCATTCATCTTGAAGATCCCGCCGGCGCCGGTCGGGCCGGGGAAGGTGTGGGCCTGCTCGGGCAGGAACAGCCCCGAGGAGTCGACGAGGTAGATCACCGGCAGGCGCAGCCGCAGCGCCATCTCCTGCGCCCGCTGGATCTTCTCCGGCGTGCGCGGCCACCACGACCCCGAGGCCACGGTGTTGTCGTTGGCGATGATCATCGTCCAGCGGCCTTCCACCCGGCCGAAGGCGGTGATCACGCCGGCCGCGGGGGCGGGGCGCTTCTCCGGACCGTACAGCTCGCCGTCGTTGACCAGCGTGCCCACCGGGCGGATCGGGGAGCCCGGGTCGACCAGCTGCAGGGCCCGCTCCCAGCTCGTCAGCTTCCCCTTGCGATGGCAGCGCTCGGCGTACTCCGGCCCCCAGCCCTCGCGCGCGGCGGCGCGGCGCTCGTCCAGCCGCGCCTCGAGCGGGGCCATCGCGGCGCGGTTCGCGCCGGCGTCGCGGTGCAGGGGGGAGCCGATCGGGTGGAGCGCGAGGCGGGCCATCGGGGCTCCTATTCGGCGGCGGCCGCGGCGAGCAGCGAGGTGTCGTAGACGCCGGAGACGAAGCGCGGGTCGTCGAGGATCGCGAGGTGAGCCGGGATCGTGGTCGGGACGCCCTGCACCTCGGTCGCGGCCAGCGCGCGCCGGAGCGTCTCGCGCGCCGCCTCGCGCGTCTCGCCGTGCGCGATCACCTTGGCGACCAGCGAGTCGTAGAACGGCGGCACGTGGTCGGGCGGCGCGAGGTGCGTGTCGACGCGGACGATCCCCGGACCGCGATCGAGCGGGACCTCGAAGCGCTCGATCGGGCCGGGATTGGGCTGGAACCCCCGGGCGGGGTCCTCGGCGTTGATCCGGGCCTCGATCGCGTGCCCGTGGAAGCGGACGTGGTCCTGGGCCAGCGCCAGCGGCTCGTTGGCCGCGATCCGCAGCTGGTGCTCGACGATGTCGATCCCGGTGATCATCTCGGTCACCGGGTGCTCGACCTGCAGCCGCGTGTTCATCTCCATGAAGTAGAGCGGGCCGGCCGGGTCCTTCAGGAACTCCAGCGTCCCCGCGCCGCGGTAGCCCATCTCGATCATCGCCGCCGCGATCCGCGCTCCCAGCTCCTCGCGCGTGGCAGGGTCGAGCGCCGGGCTCGGGGCCTCCTCCACCAGCTTCTGGTGCCGGCGCTGGACCGAGCACTCGCGCTCGCCCAGGTGGACCGCGCGGCCCCACTCGCAGGCCAGCACCTGGAACTCGATGTGCCGGCCGTTCAGCACGTACTTCTCGAGGTAGAGGCCGGAGTCGCCGAAAGCGGCCTGCGCCTCGCGGCTGGCCTCGGCGAACGCCGCCGCGAGCTGCTGCGGGTCGCGCGCGACGCGCATCCCGCGCCCGCCGCCGCCGGCGGTCGCCTTGAGCAGCACCGGGTAGCCGATCCCGTCCGCCAGGTTCCGGGCCTCGTCGGCGTCGGCCAGGATCCCCTCCGAGCCGGGGATCGTCGGCAGGCCCAGCGCGGCCATCGTGCGCCGCGCGGTCGCCTTGTCGCCCATCAGCCGGATCGCGCGCGCCGGCGGCCCGACCCAGGCGATCCCGAGCTGCCGGACCCGGGCCGCGAAGAGCGCGTTCTCGGCCAGGAAGCCCCAGCCCGGGTGGAGCGCCTGGCAGTCCTCCTGGACCGCGACCTGCAGCACGGCGTCCTGGTCCAGGTACGACTTGCCGGGGTGGGCCGGGCCGATCGCCACGGCGCGGTCGAAGGCCGCGAGCCAGGGCGCGCCGGCGTCGGCCTCGGAGTGGATCGCCACGGTCTTGATGCCGAGGCGGCGCGCGGTCCGGGCGACGCGGACGGCGACTTCCCCGCGGTTGGCGACGAGCAGGCGGCGGAACATGGGCGGGATTATACGGAGCCCGCCCGCGATCCCGCGCCTCGCGTCACGGGCAGGCGCTGGCCGGCTGCCGGGGGTCCCCGTTGCTGGCGCTGCCGAGCGGCCCCTCGCCCGCCGCATTCTTCCCGCTCACCAGGTAGAAGAAGCCCAGGCCGGTGCCGGGGGCGGTCGCGTCGGTGGCCGTGCTGGCCGGGATCCCGCCCTGCCGGCATTCGCCGTACGACCCCAGCGGCAGGGTCGTGGTGTGGCCGCGGTAGAGGTTGAAGGTGTCGGAGCCCGAGAGCGACTTCTCCTCCCACGCCAGCGTGATCCCGTCGGTGAAGACCAGCGGCTGCGCCGCGCCCGGGGGAGAGACCTCCAGCGGCGGGGCGCTGCCTCCCAGCGAGCAGTCGGCGTTGATGTTCTGCACGTAGACGTCGGCCGAGCCGAAGTCCCCCTGCTGCCAGGCTGCGACGGTCATCCCGGCTGGATCGATCGAGGCCTCGGTGCCGCTCTTGATCGCCAGCAGGGTCGAGACCGGGAAGGTCGCGCAGACCGGGCCGCCGCCGGCGCCGACCCGCTGCGCGTAGATCGTGTCCTGCGCGAAGCCGGTCTCGTCGGTCCAGAAGACGACGTTGTCGCTGCCGGCCTGAACCGCGGCCACGCCCATCACCGTCAAAGCCGCGAGCGGCCGGATCGCGGCGCCGCCGCTGCCCCACTGGCGCACGCCGGTGGTGTTGAACTTCTGCCCGTAAACCCCCTGCTGCCCCGCGAACTGCTCGACGAAGAACAGCAGCGTCTCGCCCGTGGCCGGGTTGAACTGCACCGCCGGGGCCACCCGCGTGTGCGTGGCGTCGGTGGAGGCGAGGGCGCCGTTGTGGCCGAAGGCCTCGGCCCGGGCGCTCGTGACGTGCTGGGCGAAGCACTGCTGCGTGACGTCGTACCAGCCGAAGGCGGCGCCCCCCGCGCCGTCGTTGACGAACGGCGGGTAGTTCCCCATCTGCAGCGAGCCGCCGTCGTAGACCGTGATCCCCGGCGGGGTCGCGTTCCACCGCCAGCTGCCGCCGGCGTCGATCTTGTTGGCCATCAGGTAGCGGTTGGAGGACTGCGTTCGGACCCACGAGACGATCGTGCCGGTGTCGCTGCCGCCCGCGGCCCGCAGGTCGGCCAGGCCGAAGGTCACGCCGCTGGCCGAGCGGACGCGGTCCCAGACCGCCGTGCCGTCGGCCTGCATCCGGTGCAGCTTGATCGAGCTGCCGGAGGTCCAGGCCACGACGACCTGGCCGTCGGCCGTCACTGCGATCTTGGGCGAGTGGACGTCGCCCGTGGTGTCCGGCATCTGGATCCCGTTGACGCCCCAGAGCGCACTTCCTGCGGCGTCGTACCGGGCCGCGGTGATCTTCTGCGTGGCGAAGCGGTCGTCGGTGAAGGCCAGGAGCGCGTTGCCGGAGCCGTCGACGTCGAGGCCGTAGTCCTCGGTCGAGGAGAAGCTGCGGTCGGCGACGCGAATTCCGCCCGCGGCCCACTGCGCGACGCCGTTCGCGTCGAGCCGCTGCAGGAAGACGTCGTAGCCGCCGCTCGAGTCGTCGAACCAGCTGACGTACCAGCCCCCGCCCGGGATCGGCCGGACCAGGGGCTGCACCTGGTCGCCCGACTTCACCGCGATCGGCGTGTTGACGGCGGGGTCGCTCGACCACTGCGCCTGCGCGGGGGGCGCGAACGCGGCCAGGGCGAGCAAGGCGGGGAGGGCGAAGGCGAGCGGACGCAGGGCAGCGCGGCACGGACGGAGCATGACGAGGACCTCCCCGGTTATCCGCGGGAAGGGTACGCCGCGGCCTCGCACGGGGCGCGACTAATTCGCCCCGGAAGCGGTGTTTCGGGGGTTGGCTGGACTGCGCCGGCCAAGATCCCGCTATGCCCTTCCGGACTCGTGGGAATCCGCTCGACAAGCGGGGATACCGGATGGCGTGTGCCGATAAGGGAGAGCCATCGGGCGTAGTCTGCGCCGAGCGTCGCAGGTCGCCGTGGGGGGCGACTGCGGCGCAAATCACCCAATTCCAGCTGATCGGCCCCAGTCGAGGGCTGGGCGCAGGGGAGTGAACATCATGAAGAGCTGCAGGCCGGCGCACGGGCGCGCTGTGGTGGCGTGCCTACTGGTCGTGGTGTGTTCGACAGGATTAGTGATCGCAGGGTCCTCTCCGATGCCCGCGGCCGCTTCGCCCGCTCCGGCAGGAGTGCAGGACGAGGCGTGGTGGGACGCA
>CAYZDB010000022.1:0-16750 GCA_964476985.1 uncultured Acidobacteriota bacterium
CGCCGTCGTACCCGTACTCGTGGCGCCGCAGGTGCCCCCCGTCGTCCGTGTACTCCAGCGACGTCGGGTGGTTCTCGGTGTCGTACGTCGCGGTGAACGTACGGCCGCCCGGCGTGCGCCCCCGAGTCTGGTTCCCATCCGCGTCGTAGACATAGAGGTGGACCGGGTCGACCGACGAGATCAGCGCGTTGACGGCGTCGTACTCCGACGTCGTCTGCTGGCCGGCAGCCGCAGGCGGCGGCAGCCCGCCGACCGCCGCCTCGCTCGTGCGCCGGCTGCCGGCATCGTAGGTGTATGTCCTGCTCGAGATCAGGGCCAACTCCGCCGTCCTGTCGGCGACCTCGACCAGGCGGTTGAGCGCGTCGTAGCCGTAGGTCGTCCGCACCCCGGAGGGGTGTGTCAGCGCCGTCGCGAGGGGGCTGGAGCCGGTGTACTCGTAGGTGAAGGTGCCGCCCCCGTGAGTCGCACGCTGGAGCCGGCCGTGGACGTCGTAGGCGTAGTCGGTGGGGCTGCCCCCCTCGACCGCCACCCGCGTCAGGCGCCCGGCGGCGTCGTACTGGAGGTTCACGCTGTCGGCCGCAAACGGACCGTCGATGCCGGTCCGACGCGATTCGGCGTCGTAGGTGTAGCTCGCGGTTCCCACGGCGTCCTGGCGTGCCACCAGGCGTCCGAAGTCATCGTACTGGTAGGCGACCGCAGGCGCGCCATCGCCGAACTGGATCCCGGTCAGTCGATGCATGGAGTCGTACGTGTAGAAGTTCTCCTGGCCGCGCGCGTTCGTCACGCGGTCGATGCTCCCGAAATAGTCGCGCCGGTAGGACTCGGCCGTTCCGTCGGCGAACACGCGGCGGACCAGCAGATTGTCGAGGTCGTACTCATACCGTGTGCTGCGGCCTGACGGGTCGGTGCGCCGCACGACGTTGCCGTTCCGGTCGTAGGCGCTGTGCGTCACGCTGCCGTCCGGGTGGTGGACCTCGGTCAGGCGGGAGAGCGCGTCGTAGGCGTACCGGGTCACGCGCCCGGATCGATCGGTCTCGGTCAGGAGTTGCGCCACGCAGCAGTCCGAGTAGGTGTAGGTCCACCCGAGGCCGTCGGGGAACATGACCCCCGTGATCCGATCGAGATCGTCGCGCGCGACCGAGAGGGTCAGGCCGGTCGCGTCGGTGTGCGTCGCGACCCGGCCGCGCGCGTCGTAGGTCCGGCGGAAGATCGTCTGACCCCCGCGAACCCCTTGCTCCGGCTCCGCACCAGCCCCGTAGGTGAAGGTCGAGACGACGCCGAGCGGGTCGGTGATCGACGACAGCTGTCCCAGCGCGTTGTAGGTCGCCGTCGTCGTGTTCCCCAGCCGATCCGTGACCGAGGTCACTTCGCGGGCTGTGTTGTAGGCGATCGAGATCGTCCCGCGACCATCGGTGATGCCGACGACGTCCAGCCCGTTCGCGGCGTAAGCGTAGGTGGTCGTCGATCCGTTCGGTGCGGTCATTGACAACATCCGGCCTCGACTTCCGTAGGTGTACGTCGTCGAATTCCCGATGTCGTACGACACCTCAGTGACATTGCCGTCCGGATCGTACGTGAAGTGCGTCACGCGCCCCTCGGGCGACCGGACTTTCTCGACCGCTCCCTTTCCCCACACCCACAGAGTCGTCGGCCACCAGTTCGTCTTCGGCACGCTGGCGCCGAAGTTGTTGATCTCCGTCGACCGCCACGTCACGTAGTCGCGGGAACTGACGTACCAGGTGCGGCCTGCGCAGTACCAATAGTCATCGCATCCGCCATACCAGAAGTACTCGAACGGGTCGCCGGCGGGGTTCGTGATGGTGATCCGGTAGTTCTGCCACATCGGTTCGCCGGGTGGAGGATAGGCGTCCGACCACTTGGCGATCCCGTCAGCCGGCTCCGTGCGGAACTGCCACCGGCCACGGGCGCCGTCGATGCCGGTGATGTAGCGATCGGCGTCATAGGTGAAGGTCGACGAGTAGCCGCCCATGTCGGTGATTCGGGCGAGGTTGCCGTCCGGGTCGTACTCGAAGTCGGCCGCGCGGCCGAAGGGGTCGGCCACCCGCGAGACGAGGCCTGCAGCGTTGTACGCCAGCGTCGTGACTCGACCCGGAGCATCGGTGATCGAGACGAGCCGCCCATCGGTGTCGTAGGCGAACGTGAGCGCGAGCCCGCGCGCGTCACGCAGCGCCTCCAGGAAGTACTGCGTGATGAGGCCGCCGTCGGCGAGGCGCGGCATCGAGTAGACGTGCACCGTGCCGTCGAGGCGCCGCAGTTCGTACCGGTCCGGCCCGACGGGAACGAGGTCGTCGTGCACCGTGGGCGGTGGCGTGAACCCACCCAGGCCGTCGGGGGTGTACAGGTCCCGCCGCCCGTCGGGCATGAAGACCGTCACGGTGCCGCCCGTGTCGATGACCATGTAGGTCGCGTAGTTGAACTGCCACTTCGGTCCGAACGGCTCGTGGTAGGCGATCGCCGACTGCGCGTTGTAGGAGAGCCGGATCCGCACCTCCGGGCCGTAGGGCGGCGTGAACCAGAGCGGCGTGTCGGAGGCATAGAAGTTCAGGTTGATGACGTTGACGCGCCACCGAGGAGCGGCGCAGTCATCGGGGAGACCGGGACCAGGATCGCCGAGATCGTGTTCGCGCGCCGGCGCGCCGCAGCAGCCGCCGCGCGTCCCGGTCTGGTCGCGCGGGTCGATCGGCGCTCCCGGAAGGCCGGCGCGATCCGACGCGACGAGCGCAACGCCCCCCCACTCCCGCGCGAACTCGGTCGTCGACTGCCGGAATCGGCGCCCGCTCTGGGGATCGAACAGGCGTAGCAGGTCGCCCCCCGCCTCCTCGACGACCCAGTAGTGCCCGCTCTTCCCTGACGCGGACCCCGCCAGCTGAACGATCGCCGGGAGCGGCACGCGCGCGAGATCGGCGGGGCTCATGTGCCGCGCCTGGATCGCCAGCCCGTGGCGGCTCGCGAGCAGGATCAGGTCCTCGATGCTCTGGCCGCTCTCCGCGGCGGGCAGCTCCTGCCACAGGGCATGGGCGGGAACGCTTTGCCCTCGCGCATTCAGCAGCCGGGCCAGCGCGTCGGTGCCGCAGGTGAGCAGCGCACGTTCGTTGGCGCGGTACTGCGAGAGCCGCCGGATCCAATGCGAGGCATAGGTCCTGTGCCGCCAGTCGGGGCTCTCGGCTTTCAGGATGCGGAACTGCTCGCTCGCCGCAGCGAAGTCGTACTGCAGCACGTCGAGCCCGCCCAGCCGCAGACGTGTCTTGTTCACGATCATGACCGCGCCGGGGTGTGTACTGTCCTCGAGCTCGCCGATCAGTCCCTCGAACGCCGCGCGCGCCTCGCGGTAGCGGCCCTGGTACTGCGCGTCGCAGCCGATGTGCAGCTTCGCCTCGGCCACCCAAGGGCTGTCGGGAAAGCGCCTGATGTGTCGCCGGAAGAGCGTCACCGCGCGCGGGTAGGCGTGGTCGTTCCAGGCCTGGATCGCGCGCCCGAAGTCGAGGTTCGCACGTCGCTCGCGCGCCTTGTCGGGCAGCTCGCGGGTCGGGTGCAGCGGCCCTCCGAGCTGGCCGGCGGCCATCAGCTCGGCCGTGGTCGGGGGCCGCGTCAGGTCGAGCGGCCGGACCGAGACGCGTACGTCGACCAGGTCGCGCGGCATGCCCGGCACCGCGGCCACGGCGAGCGGGATCAGGGCCAGAACGAGGAAGGATGCGAGGCGGGAGACGACGGGGTTCGTGCGCACGGCTGCCCTCCCCTCCAGACAGCGTCCGTTGTCGGGACGGCGACTCGACCGGGCCGGCTCTGCCCTCTCTCAAGGGCCGCCACGGGAGGCCGTGCTGCTTGAGACGAGCGAACCGAGGAATCGAGCTGCGTCTCGTGGCGGCGCCATCGTAGCACCGCGGCATCGATTCCGTTCAGGAATCCCCGGTGTGGCGGATCGCGTGCTCTTCGTGGGATGGAGCAGGGTCGAGCGCGATTCTTACCGGTATCCGCTGTTTGTAGGGGCGGGCCTTTCCCCCTACCCCTTCCCCACCCGCGGCAGCGCCGGGTGGATCCGCGAGACGATCTCGTAGTGGATCGTCCCGGCCCAGCCGGCGACGTCCTCGGCGCGGATCTTCTCCTCGCCGGAGACGCCGATCAGCACCGCTTCGTCCCCGGCCTGCACGGCCGGCAGGTCGGTCACGTCGGCCATCATCATGTTCATGCAGATCCGGCCGACGATCTCGGTGCGCTGGCCGCCGATCAGCGCGTGGGCGCGGCCCGACGCCGCGCGCGGGTAGCCCTCGTAGTAGCCGACCGGCAGGACCGCGATCCGCGTCGGCCTCGTCGCGCGCCAGGTCCGTCCGTATCCGACGTACGCGCCGGCCGGCACGTCCTTGACCTGCGCCACGACGCACTTCCAGGTCAGCGCCGGCGTCAGCGCGAACTCCGGCGCCACGCCGCGCTCGCGCGCGGAAACGTACGTCTCGCGCGACGGCCAGAGCCCGTAGATTCCGATCCCGGCGCGGGCCAGGTCGAAGTGCGTGCGCTGGAACAGGATCGTCGCCGCGGAGCACGCGGTGTGGAGCAGCGGCGGGACGGCGCCCGCCTCGCGGAACAGCTCGACCGCGGACTGGAACGCCGCGAGCTGCCGCTCCGCGTAGCCGTGGTCGGTCGTGTCCTCGATGTCGGCGTAGTGGGTCGAGAGCGCCTCGACGACCACGCCCGGCATCGCCGCCGCCCGCTTCGCCAGCGCCAGCGCGTCGCGCGCGGCGAGCCCCTGGCGGTGCGTGCCGGTCTCGAGCTTGACGTGCACGCGCGCCGCGCGCCCCGCGGCTGCCGCCGCACGCGCCAGCGGCGCCAGCGCCTCCGGCCCGTAGATCGTCAGCCGCACGTCGTGCGCCACGGCGTCGCCGGCGTCGGCACCGGGGACGTGGTTCAGGCACAGGATCGGGACCGCCGGGCCGAGCTGTGCGCGCAGCGCGATCGCCTCGCCCAGCCCGCCGACCGCCAGCCACGACGCGCCGGCCTCCAGCGCCGCCGGCGCGACCAGCGCCATCCCGTGGCCGTAGGCGTCAGACTTCACGACCGCGACCAGCTTGGCCCCCGGCGCGAGCCGCCCGACAAAGGCGCGGACGTTGGCGCGGATCGCGTCGAGGTCGATCTCGAGCCAGCTCACGGTGCCGGGGGGCAGGCCGGCAGGGCGCACCAGGACCGGCGCCACCGCGCCCGGGCTCGCATCGGCCGTCGGACCCCCGGTCGGATCGTTCGTCATCGGCTAAGCTCCGCGCGGAGTGTATCCCGGATGGAATCCGCCGCCCCCGACCTCCCCTGGACCGACCCGCTCGACGGCCTGCCGCTCGCCCGCGGCACCGACCCGCGCTGGATCGACGTCGCCCTGGCGCAGCTCGACGAGCTGCTGGTCGACCACGCGCTGTGCGAGCAGAAGGCCGCGTCCTCCGCGCTCGCGCTGATCGGGCGCTTTCCCGACCGGCCGGAGCTGGTCCGCCCGATGATGGCGCTGGCGCACGAGGAGCTGCATCACTTCCGGCAGGTGCTCGACCTGATCGAGGCCCGCGGCGGCGCGCTGGCCCGGCCGCGCCCCGACCGCTACGTCCACGAGCTGCGCCAGCGCGGCTTCCGCACGGCGGAGGGGCTGGGCGCGTACGGCGACCTGCTGCTGGTCAACGCCTTCGTCGAGGCGCGCTCGTGCGAGCGCTTCCGGCTGCTGGCGGCGGCGCTGCTCGACGCCGGGCGCGCGCTGCCCGCGGAGATCCCGGACCGCGAGGCGCTCGGCCGCTTCTACCGCGTGCTGGCGCAGTCGGAGGGCCGGCACTGGGAGACCTTCCGCGACCTGGCGACGACGGCCCTGCCGGCCGCGAAGGTCGAGCGGCGGATCTCGCTGCTGGCGGAAGTCGAGGCGGAGATCGTCGCGGAGCGGCCGCTCGTTCCGGCGATGCACTGACCGGAAAGAAAAAGCCCCGGGAACGCCGTGGCGTCCCCGGGGCGGATCGAGCCGGCGCGCATGCGGGCCGGCACTGAGGCCGGCCCCTACGGGAGCGTGACCTTGAAGGCTTCCCAGTTGCCGGCCGGGTTGCGGCCGGTGCCGACGATGACCTTCCCGTCGTTCGAGATCGCGGCGGGGGTCGCGAAGTCCCACTTGCTGCAGGGCTGGAGCGCGCCGCGCTGCGCGGTGCAGATCTTCGCCCGGGTCGCCGCGTCGGTGTACTGGCGGACGTAGTCCTGCAGCATCCGGATCCCGCCGGTCTTCGTCCAGATGAAGGCCCAGCGCTCCCCGAGGGTGAAGAGCGTGTCGAAGCCGATGACCACGCTTCCGTCGTCGCTGACGTCGTTGGCGTAGTGCTGGCCGTCGATCAGCCCGCCGCGCTGCCCCTTGACGGTGCCGAGGTGGATCAGGCCGGTGGCCTCGCTCCACAGCCAAGGCTCGAAGAGTGGCGCGCCGGGGTTGGTGGCGATGGCGACGCTGCCGTAGTCCCCGCCGACGAGGATGCTGCCGTTCGAGTTGACCGCGAGCACTTCGCCGGCCTGGATCGGCTCGCCCGAGGGGGTGATCCACTCCCAGGCGCCGCCGTCGCGGATCTGCGCGCCGAGCCGGTTGCCGAAGTCGGAGTCGCTCCAGCCGCCGATCACGGTGCCGTCGGCGGAGATCGCGTTGGCGCGGCTCGCCCGGCCATCGACGATCGCGCCCAGGTCGACCATCCCGGTCTCCTCGGTCCACTGGAAGCCGTGCGCCGTGCTGCCACAGTCCGGCTCGAGCCAGGTCAGCCCGACGACCTTGCTCCCGTCGCCGCTGACGTCGAAGGCGGAGGTCAGGTTGAGACCGCACGGGCCCGTCCCCGGCAGGTAGCCGAGCGAGCGCCACTCGCTCCCGCCGAGCCAGATCGCGGCCTCGAGGTGCGGCGGCAGCGGACCATCCTCCACGTAGATGTTGCCGACGACGGTGGAGCCGTCATCGGAGAGCGCCGTGACCTCGTAGTAGCCGCTGGGCGGGGCGCCGATCATCAGGACCTGGCCGTCGGCGGTCCAGAGGCGATCCTGGAACAGGAGCGTCTGGCCGTCGCCGGACATGTCGACGACGCACAGCGTGGGGAAGAAGGCCGGGCCGCACTCGACGCCCAGCGGGGTGAACTTCACGGTCTGCGCGGCCGACGGCGCGATGCCGCCGATCGCGACGGCGACGACCAGCGCCGCCAGGGCCAGGCGGGTGATGGATCGGATCATGGGGACCTCCTTCTCTCCGAGAGAAAACAACGCAATCTGCTCGCCCGGGTCGTCCCCCGCACGAGTCGCCAGCCTTTCATACCGGAATGAGGAGAGGCGTTCCATCAGGGATTTCCTTAGCCCCGGGTGGCGCATGCGCCGCGCGCGGTGAACGGACGCTCCCGGGACGGATCGAACGGCGCCGGAGCGGTCCGGCCTCCGGTGCGCTGCGGGCCGGTGCTACGGACAGGCCGCGATCGACTGCGGCAGGCACGCGCCAGCGTCGGGCGGGCGCTCCTCGCCGTCGCTGGTGTGCCCGTACGAGCCCTCGGCGGACGCGCTGCGCGGCACGACGAGGAAGAAGCGCGCCCCGGACGACGGCGTGATCGTCGCCGCGGTCGCGCCGCCGGTGCTGCAGCGCAGCGGGGTCTTGCTCCGTGGATCGCCCAGCGCGCCCTCGTAGACCGCGTAGTCGGTCGCGCCCCCGCACGCACCCGACCAGGCCAGCTCCAGGTCGGCGCCCGGGGCGCGCGCCACCGTGAGCGGCGGGCCCGGCAGGCCGCGATCGCCGTAGAGCCGTCCCGCACCGGTCGCGCCGCCGCCGCGCGCGATGCGCGCGGCGTAGACGTCGACCGAATCGCCGCTTCCGCCGCCCTCGCTGCGGTTGTCGGTGAAGCTCGCCAGCAGGTCGCCGCCGACGGCGTCGAGTCCGTTGTAGTCGCCGAACTCGTACAGGTCGTTGATGAACGGCGAGCTGACCGAGGTGATCCGGCGGGCCTGCGACCAGGTCCGCGCGCCATCGGTCGAGAAGCTGTAGTAGAGGTCGACCCCCGAGCGGTCCGCGACCTGGCGCGTGTCGTAGAAGGTCAGGTGGACCGTCCCGTCGGGGCTCACGGCCAGCGCCGGATGGAACCGGTCCACCGTGGCCGCGTCGTCGGTGCGGTGCGGCGTCGTCAGGATCCAGCTCGCCCCGCCGTCGTGCGACGCCGCGACCTGGATCCGCGCGTGATTCGCGGCGGGATCCTCCTGCACCGGCCCGGTCGTGTCGCTCCAGGCCAGGTAGACCGCGTCGGCGTGCGGCCCCGCCGTGAGGTCGGCGGCGGCGGCGACCGCCATCCGGACCCTGCGCGCCGGCTGGGCCGGGATCGCGAAGCTGAAAGCCGCCTGCGTGGCCGCGACGACCGTGGAGGCGCTGAAGGTCGCGCCGCCGTCGGTCGACTTCCGCAGCCGGATCGTGCGGCTGTTGTATGCCGGCCAGGCGTAGTAGACGGTGCCGGCGCGGTTGGTCGCGACGTCGCCCCCCATCCCCAGCTCCTCGGCGGCGGGGGACAGGGCGACCGCGCTCCAGCCGCTGCCGGAGTTCGTCGAGCGCGCGAGCTGCATCACGTTCGCCGAGTGGTAGGCGAGGTAGATCCGGTCGCGGTAGGGGGAGACCGGGGAGGCGTCGACGTGGAGCGCCTCGCGGTCGGCGGAGAACGAGACGGTGCGCCGCGGGTTGCCGGGGGTGTCGCGCTCGAGATCGGACCAGCTCGCGCCACCGTCGCCCGAGCGATAGAAGAGCAGCTCGCAGCGGAAGGTCGCGCAGTGCGCCAGGGCCGCGGCGTAGGCGAAGCGCCCGTCGCTGGACCAGGCGACGGCGGGGTGGCAGCAGGTATTCCCCAGCGGCAGCTCGACCTGGCTCCAGCTCGCGCCCCCGTCGATCGAGAAGTGCATCCGGACCTGCTGCTGCGGGCCCATCGTCCCGGCGACGACCCGCTGCGGCTGCGCCGGGTCGATCGCGATCGCCGACTCCGCCGCCGACTCGGGTTGCGTGATCCGGAACTCGCCCGGTGCGCCACCCGCCAGTGCGGGCGCCGCGGCCAGCGCGCCCAGCAGCGGCAGGATGCGGACGGGCGCGGACAGGCGCATGAGCGGCGGGCCTCCTCGGCAACGCGGCGGCGCGGCGCCCGGGCGCGCGCGACCGCTCGCGACCCTTGACGCTACGGCCGACCGCGCGGGTCCGCCATCGGGAGATTGCCTAGCCCCGAGCGGGCGTGAGGGAGGGCCTGCCTCGCGGCAGCGGGGACGCGGAAGCGTCGGCTGCAGCCGCGGGCCGGGCCGTCAGCCCGGGCGCGTCAGGCCGGGACCAGCTCCCCGAACTGCTCGAGCTTGCGATAGAGCGTGGTGCGGCCGATCCCGAGCACGCGCGCTGCCTGGCTGAGGTTGCCGCCGCAGGCCGCGATCGCGCGCTGGATGTGCTGACGCTCCAGTTCCTCGAGCGTCGCCAGCGCGAGCGGGCCGTCCGCGTCCCGCGCCCCGGTTGCGGCGCGCTCCGCCGCGTCGCCGGCTTCGCCGTTCGCGGCCCCCAGCAGGGCCGGCGGCAGGTGCTCCGGCCGGATCGACTCCTCCCCCGCCAGCACGACCGCGCGTCGCAGGACGTTCTGCAGCTCGCGCACGTTCCCCGGCCAGGCGTACGCCTCGAGCCGCTCCATCACCGCGGGGTGCACGGCGGGCGGCTGCCCGGGGCGGATCTCCTGCAGCACGTGCCGCACCAGCGGCGCGATGTCGGCGCGCCGCCGGCGCAGCGGCGGGATCGTCACCGGGAAGACCGACAGCCGGTAGTAGAGGTCCTCCCGGAATCGCCCTTCGCGCACCAGCTCCGCCAGGTCCCGGTTGGTGGCGGCGATGATCCGCACGTCGACCGGGATCGCCTCCGCGCCCCCGACGCGCGTGATCACGCGCTCCTGCAGCGCGCGCAGCAGCTTGACCTGCAGCGCGGGCGAGATCTCGCCGATCTCGTCCAGGAAGAGCGTGCCGCCGTCGGCCAGCTCGAACTTCCCGCGGCGCAGCCGGTCGGCGCCGGTGAAGGCGCCGCGCTCGTGACCGAACAGCTCGCTCTCCAGCAGCGTCTCGGCCAGCGCCGCGCCGTTGATCGCGACGAACGGCCGGTCGCGCCGCGGCCCTTCGTCGTGGATCGCGCGCGCGAACAGCTCCTTGCCGGTCCCCGACTCCCCCTGCAGCAGGACCGTCAGGTCGGTCGGCGTGACCTTCTCGATCAGCAGCACCGTCTCGCGCAGCGCCCCGTCGGCGCCGACGACCTGGCCGAAGGCGCGCCGCGACGACAGCCGCTGGCGCAGGTCGCTGACCGTGCGCGAGAGCCGCCCCAGCTCGATCCCGTGGCCGACCGCGATCGCCAGCCGCTCCATCTCGATCGGCTTGGAGAGGAAGTCGAAGGCCCCCAGCTTCATCGCCTCGACGGCGTTCTCGACGGAGCCGTGGGCGGTCAGCACGATGACCGGCACCCCGGCGCCGGACTGGCGGATCCGGCGCAGCACCTCCATCCCGCCGATCCCGGGCAACGCCATGTCGAGCAGCACCAGCTCGCAGGGCCGGCGATCGAGCGCGGCGAGCGCGGCCTCGCCCGACTCCGCCTCCTCCACGCGGAAGCCTCGGCGCTGCAGGTTGAAGCCGAGCAGGCGGCGGATCGCCGGCTCGTCGTCGACGACCAGGATCCGCGCGGCGCCGGCGGAGAACTCCGCGCCGAGCGCATTCGCCCCCTCCCCGGTCCCGGTCCCCGCCCCGACCCCCGATTCCCTCAGCATCGCGTCGCGCATCGTCCCGGCCCCCGGACGGCGCCCCGGCCGCCCTCCCGGTCGAATATGGATCCCTGCGGACGGTGTGCCAGCTTGGAACGGAAGGGCGTGCCGGAGCGGGGCACCGCCTCGGCCCGGGCGCGGCCGGGCGGCCGACCCTGACGTTCGGAATGGGCCTCCCGTGTTCGACGGGCGACGAAACTGACCGCCTCCGGCGCGTGGAACGCGGCTTGCTTCCTGGGGGGAGCGGACCAACGGCCGCGGGGACACGACGCGTGGGAACCGGCCTGATCGACCTCCATTCCGCCACCTCGGGAACCGACGCCGCGCGCGAGCCGCGCCGCAGCGCGACGCCGTCGCCGCCCCCCCACGCCGCGCCCGACGCGGGCCCGCTCGCGCTGCTGGCGCACGCGCTCGACGCGCTGCCCGATCCCGTCCTGCTCGCCGACGCGGGCGGCCGGATCGCCTGGGCGAACCGCGCCTTCGAGCGCCGCTTCGCCTGCCCCGCAGCCGACGCGCGCGGACGGCTGGTTTCGATGGTCGCGGGCCCCGGCGCGGCGCCGGCCGACGGGGCGCGCGTGCTCGACGCGGTGCGGACCGGGACCGGCTCGATCGAGCTGACGGCCTGCTCCCGCGAGGGCGCGGCGTTCCCGTGCGAGCTGCAGGCTCGCCCGCTGCCGGGGGCTCCCGCCGGGTCCGAGCGGCTGGTCGTGCTGTCCGACCAGGCCGAGCGCCAGCGGCTGCAGCTCGAGCTCGCCCTGAAGACCGAGATCGCGATCCGCGAGCGCGAGGTGCTGCGCGCGGCGGCCGCGGCGCTCGACGACGGCATGCTGGTGGTCGACGACAGCGAGCGCCTCGTGCTGGCCAACGCGGCGGCGCTCGCGCTGTTCGGCCTGAACTCGAGCGCGGCCCACGGCCGCTCGCTGGCCGAGCTGCCGCTCCCCTCGGCGGTGCGCGGCGCGTGGCTGGCGTTCCTCGCCGGCGGGATGCCGGCCTCGACGCAGTCCGCGCGCGTCGCGCTCGAGGGCGGGCCGCGCGCGCTGCTGCTGCGGCTGTTCCGCGTGCGCTCGCCCCACGGCGCGCCGCTGGCCAGCGCGCTGCTGGTGCGCGACCTGACCGCGCGCGCCGAGCCCGACCGCCGCCGCACCGATTTCATGGCCCAGGTCAGCCACGAGCTGCGCACCCCCCTGGCCTCGATCCAGGGCTTCGTCGAGACGATGCTCGACCCGTCGCTGCCGGCCGACTTGCGCCACGAGTTCTGCTCGATCGCGATGGCCGAGTCGCGCCGCCTGGGCGCGCTGATCGAGGGGCTGCTCGAGGTCGCGCAGATGGACTCCGGCAGGACCGTCGTGTCACCGCGCCCGGCCGACCTGGCCGGCGTCGTGCGCGAGGCGGTCGACTCGTTCGGCGGCGAGTGCGGCGCGATCGAGGTCGACCTGCCGGCGCAGCCGGTCGAGGCCTGGATCGACCCCGCCCAGCTCCGGCGCCTGGTGCGGCAGCTGATCCTGAACGCCACGCAGCACGGCGGCTCGACCCGCGGCGTGCGCGTGACGCTCCGCCCGTCGCCGGACGGGGCCCGCCTCGCGGTGCGCGACTGGGGTCCCGGGATCGAGCCGAACGACCTGGAGCGGGTTTTCGACCCGTTCTTCCGGGGCCGGATCAGCGTGGAGGACGCGCCGACCGGGACCGGCCTGGGGCTGCCGCTCTGCCGGCAGATCGTCGAGCGGCACGGCGGGTCGATCTGGGCGGAACTGCCGCCGGACGGCGGACTGCGGATGGTCGTCGAGTTGCCGGGCCGCGGCCCCCAGGCCGGGGACTAGCCCGGAACAGAAAGAACGACGGCGAAGGCGGGTTGCCCGATCGAGCATGCCCTGTCCCCGCCCTCACCGTCGCGAACTACGACGGATTGTGTACGCCGACGCGGGATGGCCTCCCACCCGAAACTTGGGCTCGTGCGGTGACCTTGCCGCGGCGGAGCGCCCGGGGCCTACCGCACCCTGACCACGACGAGCCGCGAGGTGCTCCCCTGCGGGTCGCGGGCCGAGCCCGAGAGCGCGACGAAGACGTCGCCCCGCGCGACTTCTCCGCGGTGCCGCAGGTCGGCTTCGACCCGCGCCAGCGCCCGCTCCGGGTCGCGCTGCGCCGGCAGCGGCCGCGGGATCGCGCCGCGCATCAGGGTGAGACGGGTCAGCGTGCGCGGCGAGGGGGTGTAGGCGACGAACCCTCCGGCCAGCGGGAAGCGGGCCAGGAGGCGCGCCGTCGCGCCCGAGCGGGTCAGCGCGACCAGCCGCCGCGCGCCGATGTCGAGCGCCAGCGCGACCCCCGCCTCGGCCAGCCCCTCCGAGACCGTCACGCCGTGCCGCGCCGACAGCCGGCGCGGCGGGCGCTGCATCTGCTCGGCCTCGCCGACGATCCGCGCCATCATCGCGACCGCTTCCACCGGGTGCTCGCCGCTGGCGGTCTCGGCGGTGAGCATCACCGCCCAGGACCCGTCCAGGACCGCGTTCGCGACGTCCGAGGCCTCGGCGCGCGTCGGCCGCGAGGCGTGCCGCATCGACTCCAGCATCTGGGTCGCGATGATCGAGGGCTTCCCCGCCGCCGCCGCGCGGTAGAGGATCCGCTTCTGCTCGACCGGCACGCGCTCGGGCGGGAGCGTCACCCCCAGGTCGCCGCGCGCGACCAGCACGCCGTCGCAGGCGACCAGGATCTCGTCCAGGTTCTCGAGCGCCTGCCGCGTCTCGATCTTGGCGATCACCAGCTGGTCGCCGCCCAGCCGCTCGATCGCCCGCCGCGTGTCGGTCACGTCCTGCGCGCGGCGCACGAACGAGAGCGCCACGAAGTCGGCCTTGAGCTTCACCGCCAGCGCGAGGTCGCGGCGGTCCTTGCGCGAGAGCGCGGTCGAGCGCGGGGTCGCCTGCGGCAGGAACAGCCCGGTCCGCGGCTCGATCGCGTCCCCTTCCAGCACCCGCGCCTCGACCCGCGCGTCGTGGACCTTCTCCACCCGCAGCCGCACCGTGCCGTCGCCCAGCAGCAGTTCGTGGCCGGGCTCGGCCTCGGCGACCAGGGGGCGCCAGTCGACCGGCAGGATCCCGGCCGCGGGGTGCGCCTCGCGCGCGTCGACGGTGAGCGTGACGCGGTCGCCGGGCCGCACCGGCAGCGGCGAGGCGAAGCGCCCGAGCCGGACCTTCGGTCCCTGCAGGTCGACCATCAGCCCGACCGGCCGGCGCGCGCCGCGCGCCGCGGCCCGCACCAGCCGGGCCGCCTGCGCGTGCCAGGCCTCGTCGCCGTGGCTCATGTTGAGCCGCGCCACGTCCATCCCGGCGTCGACCATCGCGCGCACGGTCCGCGCGTCGAACGACGCCGGGCCGACCGTGGCCATGATGCGCGCCAGGCGGGTGCGGGGCGGGGGGGTCATCGCGGGGGGAGTCTACTCGATCCCCCCCGCGTCCCTACCGCTCCGCGACCGGGGTCCCGATCGCCGCCCCGGCCTGGTCGACGAGCTGCAGGAACCCCGCGCGCTGGCCGTCCGGGTCGTAGGCCAGCCCGGCCTGGGCGAGCGACCGGACCAGCTCGATCGACGCGCCGCCGCGGTGCGGCGAGTCGCGCAGCACCATCCCGAAGGCCGCGACGGAGGCCGCGAACTTCAGCTCGCTCGTCGCCTCGCCGGGCCCGCGGCCACTGTCCACCACGACGAAGGCGCGCTCGACGCTCGTGTCGCCGTCGGGGGCCTTGAAGCGCAGCTTGACGGTCCCCAGCTCGCCGCTGGCGCTGGCCTCGGACGGCTTCAGCGCCTGGTAGCGCAGCGGGTCGACCGGCCGCTCGACGCCCTGGGCCGCGGCGGGCGGCACGATCTCGTAGAGCGCGACGACCGAGTGGCCGGCGCCGATCTCGCCGGCGTCCTTGGTGTCGTCGCGGAAGTCCTCGGCGGCCAGCAGGCGGTTCTCGTAGCCGATCAGCCGGTAGGCCGCGACCTCGGCGGGGTTGAACTCGACCTGGATCTTGACGTCCTTGGCGACGGTGACGAGCGTGCCGCCCGCCTGCTCGACCAGCGCGCGCCGGGCCTCGATCGGCGAGTCGATGTAGGCGAACTGCCCGTTGCCGCGGTCGGCCAGCGCTTCCATCTTGGCGTCCTGCAGGTTGCCGGTGCCGAAGCCGAGGACGGTCAGGAAGACGCCGCTCTTCGCCTGCTCCTCGATCAGCCGCGTCAGCTCCCCTTCGCTGCTGACGCCGACGTTGAAGTCGCCGTCGGTGGCGAGGATCACGCGGTTGATCCCGCCCGGCACGAACCGCTCGCGCGCCAGCGCGTAGGCCAGCTGGATCCCCTCGCCCCCGGCGGTCGAGCCGCCGGCCTGCAGGTTCTCGATCGCGGCCTCCAGCGCGCCCCGGTCGCTAGACCCCGGCGCCGGGAGCACGACCCCCGCCGCGCCGGCGTAGGCGACGATCGACACCAGGTCCTGGCCGGTGAGCTGCCCGGCCAGCAGCTTCAGCGCCTGCTGGACCAGCGGCAGCTTGTCGGGCTGGCCCATCGAGCCGGAGACGTCGACAAGGAAGACGTAGTGGCCGGGGCGGCGCCCCGCGAACTGGACCGGGACCGCGCGCAGCGCGATCCGCAGCAGGCGGTGCGCGCCGTTCCAGGGGCAGGCCGCGACCTCGGTCGTGACCGAGAACGGCTCGCCCGCCGCCGGCAGCGGGTCGTCGTAGACGAAGTAGTTGAGCAGCTCCTCGATCCGCACCGCGTCGGCGGGGGGGCGCGCCCCTTCGGCCAGGTAGCGCCGCACGCGGGCGTACGAGGCGGTGTCGACGTCGATCGAGAAGGTCGAGAGCGGGTCGCGCAGGACCGAGCGGAAGTCGGCGTCGTCGCGGTGCGCGTAGTTCTCGGTCTCGAGGCCGGAGCTGCCCTCGCCGGGGGCGAGGATCAGCTCGACGATCGTCTCGCGGGTCAGCGAGGCCTTGGCCGCCTCGGCGCGGACCGAGACCGTCTGGTAGATCGACGGCGCGTCGCGCACGACGCCGCCGACGGCGCCTCCCGGGACGCCTCCGGGCCGCCCGGGAGCCTGTGAGGAGGACGCGCACCCGGCCAGGGTCAGCGCGGCGAGGGAGAGGAGGAGGATCGGGTCTCGCATCGGGGCCTCCTTCGGCCCGGGGGTCCGGGCGCCGAGAGCGTCGTCCGGAACGGCGGCGACGGTCTCCCCTACAGACCGGTCCCTGCGACTGGAGTTCCGCGCCCGGCTGCGGGCCGGGCCCCGCAGCCGTACCTTTCCGGTCTGCGGCTTACGGCTTGCGGGGCACCTCTTCGCCGGGCAGGATCCGCAGCTTCGGGCCCGGACCCGCGCAGGAAGGCCATGCCAGTGACGACGTTCCCCACCGTCTCGACCCCGAACCGCCCGGCCACCGTCGCGCCGCGCCCCGCTTCGGCCGCCGTCCGCGGCCTGCTGCTCGCCGCGCTCGTGCTCCTCGCGGCGCTCCCGGCGGCGGCCCAGCAGGCCTTCGTCGACGCGTCCCGCACCGTCGCGATCGACCGCGCCCGCGGGGCCGATCCGCGCGTCGACTACGCGGCGCTGCTGGCGCTGGGGCCGTGGGACGATCGCAACTACGAGCTGACGCTCGAGGACCTCGCGGTGCTGCCGGCGGGCGAGCGCGACCAGCACGTCGCGATCCCGGCCTTCTACCGCGTGCGGCTGCGCCAGGCGGTGCCCGAGACGCCGCGCACCGGCGAGGCCCAGTACCCGCGCCACACGCTGCACCGCTTCCGCGCCGCCTACGGCGGCTACCTGGTCGACGGCCGGCTCTACCGCGAGGTCAGCTGGAACGGCGCGCGCTTCGAGGTCGTGCTGAAGGACGGGATCGCGGAGGAGAGCTTCGCGCCCGGCACCGATGCGCTGGCGGGCGAGGTGCGGCTGACCTCCCCGGCCGGTGCGGCGGAGTCGGCGATCAAGTTCCACCCGACCGACCCGAGCAAGGTGATCGCCGGGACG
>CAYZDB010000023.1:0-16715 GCA_964476985.1 uncultured Acidobacteriota bacterium
TGTTCGTGCTGGGGAACCTGGTGACGGCGGTCTACCTGCTGCTGCGCGCGCGGCGTGCGAGCGGGCTGGGGGAGCTGCTCACGGCGCGGCGGGCGCTGTTCGGCTAGGAGGACCGGAGGCGCGCCGTGCCACCGCCAGCGTGACCGGCACCGCGACCGCCCAGGCCAGCGCCAGCACGCCCCAGCGCCGCAGCGGATCCGGATCCAGCACGACCGCCCCCAGCCGCTCCGCGGCCAGGTACGACAGCGGGCCGCTCACCGCGCCGAGCAGCGCCGCCACGGCCTGACGCCCCTGCAGCCAGGCCATCGACGAATTCAGCGTGCTGGCGTAGAGCGCCCAGAGCGCCGTGATCCAGGGCGGGCAGGGCCAGGGGGCCGCCGGCCAGTCCGGGAAGGCAGTGACGCCGGCCCAGCGCAGCAGCGTGTCGAGCAGCGTCCCGAGCGCGGCGACCGCGACGATCGTCCTGAGGCGCCCCCCGCGGTCCGGGGCCACTGCCAGCTGGAAGGCGACGAGCACCGCGGCGAGGATCGGCCCCGCCCACGGAAACCCGAGCGCCGCGCCGGCCACCGTCGCGAACCAGCCGACCTGGAAGAACAGGAAGTTGGCGACGCGCTCGATCACGGTTGCCCCTCGCCGGCCCGCTTGTCCGGGTGCGTGAAGAACGGCGTCCCCTTCAGCCAGAGCCGGAGCGCCTGCCAGTAGATCGCCGCCAGCACCTTGCCCGTCATGAACGGGTGCCAGGCCAGCGTCGCTGCCAGCGAGCCACCCGTGATCTCGCGCCGCGTCAGCGTCATCGTCGCGTCGAAGACCTTCCGGCCGCCCCGGTTGCAGTCCATGTGGACCGCCAGGAAGCGCCCGGGGTCGACGAAGCGCCAGTCGTAGTCGAGCTCCATCGGCAGGAAGGGGGAGACGTGGAACGCCTTCGGGAAGCGGTAGCGGTGGCGGCCGTCGCGCCCCTCGTCGCGCGCGGGGTCGAGCACGTAGACGTGCCGTTCGCCCCACGGCGTGTTGTCGACCTCGGCGACGATCGTCTCGACCCGCGACCCGTCCGCGTCGAAGCAGTAGTAGAAGCTCACCGGGTTGAAGCAGTAGCCGAAGTAGGCCAGGTGCGTCAGCAGCCGGATCGGCCCGGCGGGGGCGCGCCCGGTCGCCTCGCGCACCGTCTCGATCACCGCCTGCTTGAGCGGGACCGCCGGGTCGCCCAGGTGATCGGCGCGGCGGAAGCGCGCCGGCGCCGGCCGCTCCGCCGACCAGAACCAGCGCCCGCGGAACAGCTCCGGCAGCTCGTCGAGGTCCAGGTAGGCCAGGAAGATCCGGTACGAGAACGCGTGCGGGTGGGGCTGGAAGCGGCGGTGCCGGACCCACCCGCCGTAGATCGCGCTGGCGCGGCTCACAGCGTCAATCCGAAGCGCTCGGTCACCGCGAGCGCGCTCTTCGCCCCGTCCTCGTGGAAACCGAAGCCCCAGTACGCCCCGCAGAACGAGGTCCGGCGCACGCCGTTCACCTGCTCCCAGCGGGCCTGCGCCGCGATCGAGGCCGGGGTGTAGCGGGGGTGGTGGTAGACGATCCGCCGGAGCACCGCCCCCGGGTCGATGGCCGCTTCGGCATTGAGCGTGACGAAGTAGTCGCGGGTCCGCGGCAGCGCCTGCAGCCGGTTCATCCAGTAGGTCAGGACGAGGCGGCCGCCGTCCCCCTCCCGCCGCAGGTAGTTCCAGCTGGCCCAGACCTTCGGCCGCTGCGGCATCAGCGACGCGTCGGTGTGCAGCACCGCGACGGTCTCCGGGTAGGGGAAGGCCGACAGCACCTCGCGCTCCACCGGGTCGGCGTCGGCCAGGAGCGCCAGCGCCTGGTCGGCGTGGCAGGCCAGCACGACCTCGTCGAAGCGCAGCGGCTCGGCCCCGCGCGGCGTGACCGCCGCGTGGGTCACCGAGCGCTCGACCCGCGCCACCGGCGTTCCGGCCAGCACGCGACCGCGGAACCGCGCGCGCAGCGCCTCGACGTAACGGCGCGAGCCGCCCGTCACGGTCCGCCAGACCGGCCGGTCGTCCACCGACAGCATCCCGTGGTTGGCGAAGAAGCGGACGAAGAAGCGCGCGGGGAAGCCGAACATCGTCTCCGGGTCGGCCGACCAGATCGCCGCCCCCATCGGCACGATGTAGTCCCGGACGAAGCCGTCGGAGTAGCGGCCCGCGGCCAGCAGCTGCCCCAGCGTCACCCCGTCCTCCGGCTGCTCGAGCACCCGGGGCGCCTCGCGGTGGAAGCGCAGGATGTCCCGGACCATCCGCAGGAAGCGCGGCGAGACCAGGTTGCGACGCTGCGCGAACAGCGTGTCGAGGCTGGCCCCGTTGTACTCGAGGTCGCGCGCCGCACAGCTGACCGCGAAGCTCATGTCGGAGGGCTGCCAGGCCACCCCCAGCTGGTCGAGCAGCCGGATGAAGGTCGGGTAGGTCCAGTCGTTGAAGACGATGAAGCCGGTGTCGACGGAGCGCACCGTGCCGTCCGGCTCCGTCACGTCGACGGTGTGGGTGTGGCCGCCCAGCCGGTCTTCGGCCTCGAACAGCGTGACCTCGTGCTCGCGGCCCAGGATGTACGCGGCGAGCAGCCCGGAGATCCCCGCCCCGACGACCGCGATCCTCACGCCGCCTCCCCGCGGCTCAGGCCGCCGCCCGTTCCGTCCGCCAGGACTCCCGGACCCGCGCCGGCACCGGCTTCAGGTCCCAGATCACGCCCAGCCACTTCAGCACGAGCAGCCCGTAGTAGGTGGGGTCCAACTCCCACCAGTAGAAACCCTGGCGCGCCGCGGCGGGGTAGCGGTGGTGGTTGTTGTGCCACCCCTCGCCCAGCGTGATCAGCGCCAGCAGCCAGCTGTTGCGGCTGTCGTCCTTCGTCGGGTAGCGCCGCCTCCCGATCCGGTGGGCCAGCGAGTTGATCGTGAAGGTCCCGTGCAGCAGCGCGACGGTCGAGATGCAGAAGCCCCAGACCAGCAGCTGCGGCCCGGTCACGCCGAGGCCCGGCGCCCAGGCCGCGAGCGCGGCGCCCAGGCCGAACAGCGCGGCCGCGAACAGCACCGGGACCAGCACGTCGAAGCGGTCGAGAAAGCGCAGCTCGGGGAACTTCGCCAGGTCCGGGACCAGGCGCAGCCGGGTCGGGAAGTTGGCGCGCGCGGTGATCCAGCCGACGTGGGCCCAGAGCATGCCGTGTCGCCGCGGCGAGTGCGCGTCCTGGTCCTCGTCGGCGTGCGCGTGGTGGTGCCGGTGGTGGGCAGCCCACCAGAGCGGGCCGCGCTGCACGCTGGTCATTCCCAGCAGCGCGAACGCGAACTGCCCGGCGCGCGTCGTCTTGAAGGTCCGGTGCGAGAAGTAGCGGTGGTAGAAGCCGGTGATCGAGAACATCCGCACCAGGTAGAGTGCCAGCGCGGCCGCGACGGAGAACCAGCTCCAGCCGACCCAGATCACGGCCAGGCACGCGAGGTGCAGCCCGAGGAAGGGCGCGACGCGCAGCCAGTCGACTCGCAGCGGCCCGCCCGCCTCGTGCTCCGCGATGCCGGCGTGGCTGTCGACCCAGCGCCGCAGCGCGGTCCCGAGGGCCTGCAGGCGTCCGCCGCCGCCGGCGGTCACCGCGGGCCGCCCGCTCAGCTGCCGCTCGGGACGCCGGCCCCAGCCGGCTCGACGAGCAGCGCGATCGCCGGGTCGAGCGCCAGGTAGAGGCGACGCGCGTCGTCCGGCGTCATGAAGAGCGTCACGCGGGTCGAGATCGGCTGACCCTTCATCCAGTGACGGAAGCCGGTCCAGCCCTCCTCGAACTGGAACCACATGCGGCGCATCCGGCTGCGGAAGTCCTGGGCCGGCGGCTCGCCGCGGATCACGACGTCCAGGTCGGGCTCGAAGTGCAGGCGGTAGACCGGCGGGATCCCGGCGTAGGTCCGCTCGCGGAACGAGGAGAGCGACTCGGCCAGCGAGGCCGGCTTGGCGGCCGCGCTGCCGTCGCCGGAGGCGTCCCCGTCGGCGGCCGCGGGGGCGGCGCCGCTGGCCGCCTGGACCGAGGCCTGGTCCTGCCCGGCGGCCGGGGGCGTGATCACCGGGCGGTCCGGCTCGTCCACCTCGGAGGCCAGCGTGAACGCGAGCGCCGGCCACTGCGGCGTCCCGCCGCCCCGCAGGCGGGAGACGCCGATCAGCGCCCGCTCGAGCGGGAAGCGCTTGAGGGTCACGCCGATCAGGCGCAGGTCCAGCTCGCGGGCCGCGGGGTCGAGCACCAGGTAGAACTTCTGCCCCTTCGCGGCGTCGAACTCCTGCTGCAGGAAGGCGGCGCGCGCCGCGCCGTTCGCGCCGCCGTCGCCGCCCGCGAGCGCGGCCATCGCCGCGGCGGCCAGGGCGAGCGCGGCCAGCAGGCCGCCGACGAGCGCCGGGCGCCGCATCAGAACAGCAGCACCGGCGTGCCGACCGGCGACGCCTGGTAGACCGCCTCCAGGTCCTCGTCGCCGAGCCGGATGCAGCCGTGCGTGACGGGGCGGCCGAGGTATCGCTGGTAGAGCGTGCCGTGGATCATGTAGCCGTCGCCCAGGTAGAGCGCGTACTCGCCCAGCGTGGCCTCGTCGATCCGTTCGCTCCACTTCTTGGGAAGCGGCTCGCCCTCTTCCACGAAGGCCCAGTCGGGCTTGGTCCAGACCGGGTCCTTCCTCTTCTCCTTGACCTTGCGCACGCCGCGCGGCGTGTCGAAGATCCACTCCTTGCCCGACTTCGGGTCGCGCAGGATCGCGCCCGTGCCGGCCGAGCAGACCGCCTCGCGCAGCACCTGGTCGCCGCGGCGCAGGAAGACCTTCTGCTCGACCACGTCGACCACGATGTAGGTCCCCTTGGGCTGGAGCGCGGCGAACTGCTTCTCGAGCTTCGAGAGCGCCTTGGCCGCGGGCGGGGCCGGCAGTTCTGGCAGGGCCGCCGAGGCGGCCGGCGCGTAGGCGTAGCCGCCCGCGAAGGCGACGATCAGCGCGATCCCCGCGGCCCCGGCCAGCACGCCCAGGAACCCCGCCAGGCCCCACAGGAGCGTGCGCAGCCGCCGGTTGCCGGGCTTCCGCCGGGGGGCGGGCGCGGGGGCCGGGGGCGGCGGGAGGGGGGACGGCGCCGGCGGCGGAAGGGGCGTGCCGGGGGCGTCGTCGGGCGGCTGGGACACGGGGAAACTCCGGGGGGCGGACCGCCCTCACGCTACGACAACTGCGACGGGCGGACAAGTTCGGCGGCCGAGGAGGACGGGCTCAGTCCCCCGGCAGGCGCGCGGCGCCGACGATCGTCACGGGGGTCCCGGCGTCGATCAGCTGGAACAGCCGGTCCATGTCGCGGTCGCGCACCGCCACGCAGCCGTCGGTCCAGTTGGTCCCCTTGCCGCCGCCGCCGTGGATCTCGATGTTGTAGCCCGGCCCTCGCCCGCGGACCAGGCCGCGCCGCTTCGCCGATTGGTACTCGGCGACGTCCGACGCGTTCGGGTAGTTCAGCGGCAGGGCCTTGTAGTAGCGGCTGGTGGTCTTCTTCGAGGTGACGTGGTAGCGCCCTTCGGGCGTCGCCGCGTCGCCCTGGACCAGCTTGTCGGAGAAGCCGTTCCGGCCGAACTCGGCGGTGAAGGTCGCGACCACCTTGCGGTTCTTCACGACCAGGAGCTTCTGCCGCTTCTTCTCGACCAGGATCACCGTGCCGCCGCCGCGCAGCGTCTCGTCGACCCAGGCCTGCCAGCGCCGGCGCAGCGTGGGGTCGGAAAAGCGCTCCATCCGCAGGCCCAGCGCCTTCTCCGCCGCGGCCACGTCGTCGGTCGCCTCGGCGATCCGGGTCGCCATCATCGGCAGGTTGCGCATCTTCTCGGCCTGGACGAGCTCCGCGATCGAGTGCTCGGCGCGGCTGTACGCGCGCTGGACCGACCGGTCGCCCTTCAGCGCCTCGACCTGCGGCTCGATCTCCGCCATCCGGGCCTCGAGCGCCACGCGCTGCGAGGCCGAGTCCTTCACCTTCTGCGCGGTGGTCGCTTCGGCCTTCTCGATCGCCCCGCGCGACAGCTGCTCGACCTCGAGCGCCAGCTGGCCGATCCGCTCGTTGGTCGAGAAACGCACCGGCTTGGCCTTCTCCTCGGCCACCAGGCGGTCCAGGATCGCGGCCTTCAGCTTGGCGGCCTCGACCTCGGCCTTGGCCAGGCCGGACGCCTGGGTCCGGGCGTCCCGGTAGGCCGTCCGGGCCTTCTCGATCTGGCGGTCCGGCAGGGGCGGGGGGTCGTACGCGTACCAGGCCACGACACCGCCGCCGGCCAGCAGGGCCAGCAGGACGGCCGTCCAGGCCAGGCGCCGCCCGGTCACGAGGCGTCCCCTCGAGCGGGAACGGGAACGGGCGCCGGCCGCGTAGGCCGTCCGGGCGTCAGGGATCCACTCACCCGCCATTGGTCTGGGTCACCTGTTCGAGAGAAGAGGGGTGGGTTCCGGGGCTGCATAAACGAAGGGGGGCGGGAAGGTCCGCCCCCCTTCGATAACTTACGATCCCGGCCGCTCGGCTTCCAGACCCGAGAGCCGGGCAAGCGGAAGGCCTGGGTTAGCGCTTCTTCCCCTTGACCTTCTCCATCGCCTGGGCGATGTCGTTCGCGATCTGGTCGGCCTTCATCGCCACGCTCTCGGCCTTGGCCTTGGCGTTCAGGTAGTCCTCGGTCCCCATCGCGTTCTCGGCTTCCTTCACGGTGGCCTCGAGCGCGGTGAGCTCGGACTTCATGGCCTCGATCTCGGCCTTGGTGTCCTTGCCGACCGGGGCCAGCGCGAGCGCGTCGACCGCAGCCTGCCACTTGCCCTTGGCGGTCTCGATCATCGCGGCTGCGTCGTTCTTCGCCTTCTCCTTGGCCGCAATGGCTTCCTGCTTCGCGGTCTCGGCCGCGGCGGTGGCCTGCTTCAGGATCTCTTCCGCCTTCTTGTAGCTGCGGAACAGGGCGAACTTGCCGTTCTGGGTCTCGATCTCGGCCTGGGCCTGGCTGAACAGGTCGGTGACCTTGGCCAGGGCGTCCGGCGCGTACATCTCGGCGCCGGCCTGCTTCACGCCGTCGATCGCGGCCTGGACCGAGTTCACCAGTTCCTGCGGCGGCTTGGCGCAGCCGACGAGGGCCACCAGGGCGAGCACGATGAGGCCGAGATACAGGGTCTTTCTGCGCATCTTCTTTCCTCCGAAAGCTCTCCGTGTCGCGGAGACGCTTCTGCGCGGACATCCCGCGCTGCGATCCTACCACTGAACCCTTACTTCACCCTTATTCCCCGCGACCGATCAAACATCAACCGGATGCGGGCATGCAACACCAGAACATTCCGTATTGGGTGCCTCGAACCGACTGCCGGACCCTCCCGATCCGGACTCGGGCCTCGGGAGCCGCTGCCGGACGGGTACCGGGCGGCCGCCTAGGCCCTCCCATCGCTCGCTTTGAGGCGCACGGAGGCACAGGCCCCCGTCGCCGAATCGGGCATAGACAACACCCTGACGGGCCTCCCGTCAAGTGCGCCCCGGGGGGGCGGGAGCGCCCGGACCCGGTGCCGCTTCCAGGGAAATGAAGGCAAGTGCCTCATTTTCAAGGCGTTGGCCATTCCGGGGAGAGCGGAGTCGAAGTCCCTTCCGGATTACGGTCGGTAAGGCGCCCGTACTCTGCGGCCGGTCCGGCCCGCCTCCGCCCCCGGTGGCGCCGTTCCGGGAGTCGACGGAAAGTAGCCGCCCCCCGGGGTCACCGATGCCCACCACGGCGATGCACCGTTTCGTCCAGGAGAGCGCGCTCTCCGCGCCGGCCCGCGCCGTGTACGAATGGCACGCGCGCCCCGGCGCGTTCGAGCGGCTCGCGCCGCCGTGGCAGGCACTGCGCGTCGTGGAACGGTGCGGCGGGATCGAGGACGGCGGCCGGCTCGTCTTCGACGCGCGCTTCGGGCCCTTCACGCGCCGCTGGGTCGCGGTCCACCGCGACGTCGTGCCCGGCGAGCGCTTCACCGACGAGCAGGTGCGCGGACCCTTCGCGGCGTGGGTCCACACGCACCGTTTCGTGCCCGCGGGCGAAGCGGCGAGCCGGCTGGTCGACGAGGTCGGGTACCGGTTGCCGTTCGGCGCGGCCGGCGCGGCGCTGGGCGGCGCCTTCGCCGGGCGCGAGATCGCGCGGCTGTTCCGCTTCCGCCACCGCCGCACGCGCGACGACCTGGCGCGGCACGCCGCCTATGCGGCGCGCCCGCGGCTGAGCGTGGCGATGAGCGGCGCGAGCGGCCTCGTCGGCGGCGCGCTGGCGCCGTTCCTGGCGACCGGCGGCCACGCCGTGCGGCCGCTGGTGCGGCGCGCGGCGGTGCCCGGGTCGGGCGAGATCGCGTGGGACCCGGCGCGCGGCACGATCGACGCCGCGGCGCTGGAGGGTTGCGACGCGGTCGTCCACCTGGCGGGCGAGAACATCGGCGCGGGGCGCTGGACGCCCGCGCGCAAGGCGGCGATCCGGGAGAGCCGCGTCGCCTCGACCCGGCTGCTGTGCGAGACGCTCGCGCGCTGCGCGCGGCCGCCGCGGGTCCTGGTCGCGGCTTCGGCCGTCGGCTGGTACGGCGCCTCGGGCGGCGACGACGCGCGGGACGAGACGGCGCCGGCCGGCAGCGGCTTCCTGGCGGAGCTGACGCGCGCGTGGGAGGCGGCGCTCGAGCCGGCGCGCGCCGCCGGGATCCGCGTCGTCGCGCTGCGGACCGGGGTGGTGCTCGCCGCGCAGGGGGGCGCGCTCGCGAAGATGCTGCCGGCGTTCCGCGCCGGTGCCGGCGGGCCGATCGGGAGCGGCCGGCAGTGGATGAGCTGGATCGCGCTCGACGACCTGGTCGGGATCGCGCACGCCGCGCTGTTCGAGGAGTCGTGGAGCGGGCCGGTCAACGCGGTGTCGCCCGAGCCGGTGCGGCAGGCCGAGCTGGCGCGGACGCTCGGGCGCGTGCTGCGCCGCCCCGCGCTGCTGCCGCTGCCGGCCTTCGCGGTGCGGGCGCTGTTCGGCGAGATGGGCCAGGCCTTGCTGCTCGACGGCGCGCGGATCGTGCCGGGGCGGCTGGCGGCGGCGGGGTTCCCGTACCTGGCCCCGCGGCTCGAGCAGGCGCTGCGGTCCGAGCTGGGCCGGGAGGCGTAGCGTGGTGCACGACGTCATCGTGATCGGCGGCGGGCTGGCGGGGCTGGCCTGCGCCCTGCGGCTGCAGCAGCAGGGGATCGAGGCGCTGGTGCTGGAGGGCGCGGACCGGGTCGGCGGGCGCGTGCGCACCGATCGGGTCGAGGGGTTCGCGCTCGACCGCGGCTTCCAGGTCTACCTGACCGCGTACCCGGAGGGGCGCCGCGTGCTCGACCTCGAGGCGCTCGGGCTGCGGCCGTTCTACCCGGGGGCGCTGGTCCGGCGGCGCGGGCGCTTTCACAAGGTGGCCGACCCGTGGCGGCGGCCGTTCGATGCGCTGGGCTCGCTGACCTCGCCCGTCGGGACGCTGGGGGACAAGTTCCGGGTGCGCGCGCTGCGCGGCCGGGTGCGCGGCGGGACGGTCGAGGAGCGGCTCGCCGCGCCGCAGACCACGACGCTGGCGGCGCTGCGCCGCGACGGCTTCAGCGACGGGATGATCGACGCCTTCTTCCGCCCGTTCCTGGGCGGCGTGTTCCTCGAGCGCGAGCTCGAGACCTCCAGCCGGATGCTCGAGTTCGTGTTCCGGATGTTCTCGGCCGGCGACGCGGCGCTGCCGGCCGGCGGGATGCAGGCGATCCCCGAGCAGCTGGCGCTGCGGCTGCCGTCCGAGGCGGTGCGGACCGACACCGTCGTCCTGGCGGTCGACCGCGACGGCGTGACGCTCGCCGGCGGCAAGCGGCTCCCGGCCCAGGCGATCGTGATCGCGACCGAGGGGCCGGAGGCGGCGCGGCTGGCTGCAGGTGCGCTCGAATCGGCTCCCGGCGCGGCACCGCCCGCCGTGCGCTCGACCACCTGCCTCTACTTCGCGGCGGCGCGCCCGCCGGTCGCGGAGCCGATCCTGGTGCTCTCCGGCGACGGCCCGGCCGACGGCCCCGTCAACAATCTCTGCGTTCCCAGCCTGGTCCAGCCCGGCTACGCTCCCTCCGGCGCGGCGCTCGTCTCGGTCACGGTGCTGGGCCTCCCCGCGCTGGGGGATGCGGCGCTGCGGGCCGCGGTGCTCGACCAGCTCACCGGCTGGTTCGGAGTCCAGGTCCGCGGCTGGCAGCACCTCGCCACGTACCGGATCCCGTTCGCGCTCCCCGCCGCGACCCCGGCGGACTTGGACCCGCCGTCGCGGCCGGTGCGCCTGCGCGAGGGGCTCTACGTCGCGGGCGACCACCGCGAGAACCCCTCGATCCACGGGGCGCTGGTCTCCGGGCGGCGCGCGGCGGAGGCGTTGATCGCGGAGAGCGAGCGGCGGGGAACGATCGCGTGACGGCGCTGCTCGCGGTCCACGCCGCGGCGACGTGGACGATGGTCGGCGTGATCTGGTTCGTGCAGCTCGTGCACTACCCAATGCTCGACCGCGCCGGCAGCGCGGGCTTCGCGGCCTACCAGCGCGAGAACACGCGCCGCACCTCGTGGGTGGTGATCCTGCCGATGGCGATCGAGGCCCTGACGGCGGTGGCGCTCGCACTGCGGCCGCCCGCAGGCGTGCCGCGCGCGGCGGCGTGGGCCGGGCTGGCGCTGGTGGCCGCGATCTGGCTGTCCACGGCGCTGCTGCAGGTGCCGCGGCACCGCCGGCTCGAGTCGGGATACGACGCCGTGTCCCATCGCGGACTGGTCGGGACCAACTGGATCCGCACCGCGGCGTGGAGCGCGCGCGGCGGGCTCGTCCTCTGGATGATCCTCCGGGCGGGGTGATATCGTTCCCCGCCCCGCGCCCCTCCGGCGCGGCCCGGCGAGGATCCCCCCATGGCCCGCTACCTGAACACCGTCCTCGACGCCATCGGCGAAACGCCGCTGATCCGCCTCAACCGGGTCGGCGCCGGCACCAAGGCCGTGCTCTACGGCAAGCTCGAGTCGGTCAACCCCGGGGGCAGCTTCAAGGACCGGATCGGCGTCTCGATGATCGAGGCGGCGGAAAAGGACGGCCGGTTGCGGCCGGGCGGGACCATCGTCGAAGCCACCGCCGGCAACACCGGCGTCGGCCTCGCGCAGGCCGCCGCGGTCAAGGGGTACCGCTGCATCTTCGTCCTCCCCGACAAGATGAGCGAGGAAAAGATCGCGCTGCTGAAGGCCTACGGGGCCGAGGTCGTCGTCACCAAGACGGTCCCCAAGGACGATCCCGAGAACTACCACAACGTCGCGCACCGGATCGCCAGCGAGATCCCGGGCGCCTGGTTCAGCGACCAGTTCGCCAACCCCGACAACCCCGAAGCGCACTACCGCACGACCGGCCCCGAAATCTGGCGCGACACCGACGGGAAGATCGACGTCTTCGTCGCCGGGATGGGGACGACCGGCTCGATCTCCGGCACCGCGCGTTACCTGAAGGAGAAGAACCCCGGCGTCGTGATCGTCGGCGCCGATCCCGAAGGGTCGATCCTCTCGGGCGACACGCCGCGCCCCTACAAGGTCGAGGGGATCGGCGTCGACTACATCCCGAAGATCTTCCGCCGCGACCTGATCGATGAGATCGTCCGGATCGGCGACAAGGAGTCGTTCAACGTCGCGCGGCGCCTCGCGCGCGAGGAAGGTCTCCTGGTCGGCGGCTCGGCCGGCACCGCGGTCGCCGCCGCGCTGCGCTACGCCCAGCGCCTGACCGAGCCCAAGCTGATCGTCGTCTTCCTCTGCGACACCGGCCGCAACTACATCTCCAAGGTCTTCTCCGACCGCTGGATGCAGGAGAACGGCCTCTGGGAGCAGCCGGCGGGCGGGCGCGTCACGGTCGCCCACGTCCTGCCCGAGAAGGCCGGGATCCCGCCGATCGTCGCGGTGCGGCCCGACGGGCCGATCGCCGGGGCGCTGGACGCGATGAACCGCTACAACATCTCGCAGGTCCCGGTGATCGAGGGCAGCCGCGTCGTCGGGACGCTGGAAGAGATGGCGATGATGAAGCTGATCCACGACGGCGTGGACCCGGCCAACCAGCCGGCCAGCCCCGTCATGGGCCCGCCGCTGCCGCAGGTCGACGCCGACGCCGAGGTCACCGAGCTGTACCGCATGCTGCTGGCCGAGCCCGGCGCCGCGGTCGTCATGCAGTCCGGACGGCCGCACGCGGTGCTGACCCGCATCGACCTGATCCACTTCTACGCCAGGAGAAGCCATGAAGTTCGCGACGAAGGCGATCCACGCCGGCCAGGAGCCTGATCCCAGGACCGGCGCGGTCAACGTCCCGGTCTACCTCTCGTCCACCTTCAAGCAGGACGGCCTGGGCGGGACGCGCGACGGCTTCGAGTACGCGCGCACCGACAACCCGACGCGCCGCGCACTCGAGGCGACGCTGGCCGCGCTGGAGAACGGCACCCAGGCGCTGGCCTTTTCCTCCGGCTGCGCGGCGACGACCGCGGTGCTCAACCTGCTGCAGCCGGGCGACCACGTCGTCTCGACGATCGACGTCTACGGCGGCACCTACCGCCTGTTCCACCGCGTCTTCGCCAAGTATGGGATCGCGTTCGACTGCCTCGCGTCCTCGTCGGCGGACGAGATCGTGGCCGCGACCCACGCGAAGACGAAGCTGATCTGGCTCGAGACGCCGACCAACCCGCTGCTCAACGTGATCGACATCGCGCGCGTCGCGGAAGGGAAGCCGAAGGACGCGATCCTCGCCGTCGACAATACCTTTGCCACCCCCTGCTGGCAGACGCCGCTCGACCTGGGCGCCGACCTGGTCGCGCACAGCATGACCAAGTACCTCGGCGGCCACAGCGACCTCGTCGCCGGGGCGCTCGTGACGCGCCGCGCCGACCTGCACGAGCCGCTCAAGTTCTACCAGAACGCCGCGGGCGGCGTGCCCGGCCTGCTCGAGTGCTACCTGGTCATGCGCGGGATGAAGACGCTGGAAGTCCGGATGGAGCGGCACCAGAAGAACGCCTTCGCGGTGGCCGAGTGGCTGGGCCGGCACCCGCAGGTCGGGAGGCTCTACTTCCCGGGCCTGCCGTCGCACCCGCACCACGCGGTCGCGCGCAAGCAGATGCGCGGCCACGCCGGGATGGTCTCGTTCGAGCTGAAGGGGGGACGCGCCGAGCTGGAGCGCTTCCTCGCCGCGCTCCACGTCTTCACGCTGGCCGAGAGCCTGGGCGGCGTCGAGTCGCTGGTCTGCTACCCGTTCTCCATGACACACGGCTCGATCCCAGCCGAGGAGAAGAAACGGATCGGCATCACCGAGCAACTCGTCCGCCTGTCGTGCGGGCTGGAGGACGCCGACGACCTGGTCGCCGACCTCGACCACGCCTTCGCCGCCGCGCGCGGTTGATCGCCCGATGGTCCGCGTCACCTCCGAGGTCGGCCGCCTGAGGCAGGTCCTCGTCCACGAGCCGGGACCGGAGGTCGACCGGATGGTCCCGGCGATGATGGAGGAGCTGCTCTTCGACGACATCCTCTTCGGCGACCGGGCGCGCGAGGAGCACCGCCGCTTCCAGAGGGTGCTGCAGCTGTTCGGCGCGGAACTGCTGTTCGCGGAGGACCTGCTGGCCGAGACCCTCGCGGAGGAAGGCGCGCGCGGGTACATCCTCGACGCCGTGTCCGAGGACCTGCCGCCCGCCGCGCGCGAGCGGCTCGCCGCGGCGGCGCCGGCCGACCTGGTCGACATGCTGGTGCGCGGCGTGCGCCTGGACCCGTCGCACGACGGGCTCGGCGCGGACGAGCTCTACGAGCTGCCGCCCCTGCCCAACTGGTGCTTCCAGCGCGACCCGCAGGTCGTCGTCGGGGACGGCGTCGTCTTCGCGGCGATGGCGACGACCGCCCGCTACCGCGAGGCGCTGCTGTCGCGCGCGATCTTCCGCTTCCACCCCCGGCTGGCCGCGACGCCGGTCCTCTTCGACCCGCTCGACCCGGCCTCCGAGCGGCACCTCGTCGCGGGCCTGCACCGGCCCTGCCTCGAGGGCGGGGACGTGCTGGTCCTCTCGCCGGAGGTGATCGCGGTCGGGCTGTCGGAGCGCACGAACCGCGTCGGCGTGCAGAGGCTCGCGCGGGGCCTCGCGCGCCGCGAGGGTGCGCCGCGCTGGCTGGTGATCGTCGAGCTGCCGCACCGCCGCGCCTACATGCACCTCGACACGCTGTTCACGCCGATCGATCGGGGGATGGCTCTCGTGCACCCGCCGGTGATGCTCGCGGGGGGGCTCGAAGAGGCGCGGGTCTACCAGGTGGACCTCCACGCGCCGGCGCCGCAGGCGCAGGCCGCGGACCACCCGCTGGCGACGCTCCGGCGCCACGGCGTGGACCTCGAACCGGTCCCCTGCGGCGGCAGCGATCCGGTTGCGCAGCAGCGCGAGCAGTGGACCGACGGCGCGAACGCCTTCGCCCTGGCGCCCGGCGTGATCGCGCTCTACGACCGCAACGTCGCGACGGCCGAGGAGCTGGCGCGCCGCGGCTTCCGGATCGTGACCGGCGAGGACCTGCTGCTCGGCCGGGAGGAGGTCGATCCCGCCGAACCGGGTCGCGTGTGCGTATTAATCGCGAGCCACGAGCTGTCCCGGGCCCGTGGCGGGCCGCACTGCCTGACGCACCCCCTGGTGCGGGACGACCTGTAGCCTCCCGCCCTTCCGGTCCCCCCCCGCCGGCCGTACAATCTGGGCACCACCCGGGGGGGATGCGTGCTCTATCTCGAGGCACGGATCAACGGGCAATCGCTGCGCTGGCCGCTCGCGGCCGGCGTGGTCCACGCGGGGCGCGACCCGTCGTGCGAGATCGTGATCGACGATCCGGCCGTTTCCGGCCGCCACCTGAAGCTGGAAGTCCGCGGGCGCAGCCTGCACGTCGAGGACCTCGGCAGCATGAACGGCCTGTGGGTCGACGGGCAGCGCGTCGCGGCGGCGACGGTTCGTCCCGACGACTGGTTCGTCGCCGGGCGCGTGCTGCTGGCGCTGCGCGAGGGGATCTCGTTCGCGACCGCGCCGCCCGACGGGCCGGGAGTGCGTGGCGCGGCGGGGCATCCCGCGCGCGCGCGGACGCCGCCGCTGCACGACGACGGCGCGGATCCGTGGCCTCCCGCCGGCGCGCGGCCGCACGAGTCGACGACCGGGTTGGCCGAGCTGCTGGCGCGCGCTCCCGACCGCGACGCGCTGGCGGCGTCGCTGCTGGCCCGCGTCGCGGCCGCCGGGAAAGCGCGCGGCGCGGCGCTGCTGGCGCGCGAGCGCGGTCACTGGTCGGTCGCCGCCGCGTGGGGCGAGGCCCTGCCGCGCGCGGTCGAAGGGCTGCTCGCGGGCTGGTCCGAGCCGGGCGTCGAGCCCACGGCCCCTGCCGGCGTGCTGCTGCGCGAGCTGATCGACGGCGAGCACGGTACGGTGCTCTACGCGCACCCCTGGACGGACGGGCCCGCGGCGGAGAACGAGGTCCTGCTGCTCGGCCAGTTGCTGCGCTGGCTGTTCGACGGGACGGACGCCGACGCCGAGCCCGCCGTCCTGGTGCCCGGCCTGGACGCGCCGGCCGAGATGCCGGAGTTCATCTTCGCCTCCGACGCCTGTCGCCAGCTGCTGCAGGAGGTCGACCGGCTGGCCGCCAGTCCGCTGGCGGTGCTGCTGGTGGGCGAGACCGGCACGGGCAAGGAACTGCTCGCGCGCCGGATCCACATGCTCTCGCCGCGCCGCGCCGGTCCCTTCGTCGCGATCAACTGCTCGGCCGTCCCCAGCGAGCTGCTCGAGGCCGAGCTGTTCGGGATCGAGAAAGGGGTCGCGACGGGGGTCGGCGAACGCACCGGAAGGCTGGTGCAGGCCTCCGGCGGCACGATCCTGCTCGACGAAGTCGGCGATCTGCCGCCGCCGCTGCAGCCGAAGCTGCTGCGCGCGCTGGAGTCGGGCGAGGTCCTCCCGGTCGGCGCGCCACGGGCGGTCAAGGTCGACGTCCGGATCGTCTCCGCGACGCACCGCGACCTCCACGCCGAAGCCGACAGTGGCGTGTTCCGGCGCGACCTGCTCTACCGGATCGCGGGCGCGGTGGTCCGCGTCCCGCCGCTGCGCGAGCGGCCCGAGGACGTCCTGCCGCTGGCTCGCGCCTTCGCGCGGCAGGCGGCGGCGGTGCAGGGCCACCCCTTCCGCGGGATCGACCTGCAGGCGGCGCGGCTGCTGGCTGGCTACGCCTGGCCGGGCAACGTCCGCGAGTTGCGCCACGCGATCGCCCGCGCCGTGGCGCTGGCCGACGGCCCCGTGCTCCACCCGACCCTCCTGCCGCCGGAGATCACCGGTCGCGGCAATCCCGCGATGGGAGGGATGCTGCTGGGGATCGAAGGGAGCTGGCGCGAGGCGCGCCAGGGGTTCGACCGGATCTACTTCGCGCGGCTGCTCGAGCGCTGCGGCGGGAACCTGACCGAAGCCGCCCGGCTGGCAGGACTGGCCCGCAGCAACCTCTACCGCAAGCTGCAGGAGTTGCGGCTGCACTGAGCGGTGCCCGGACAAAGAAAACCCCGCCCTCGCGGGCGGGGCCCCGCCGGTCCGTGGCTGCCCCCCTCAGAGGCACCCAACCTGGCCGGCGGGAATGGTCCTGCTGCGGATCATCGTCTCGGCTGGCGGGCCGGGACACCCCGAATTCAAAGCAATCCCCGCTCCAAGAGCGCGCGCGCGTCCCGGTCAGGACGG
>CAYZDB010000024.1:0-16642 GCA_964476985.1 uncultured Acidobacteriota bacterium
TCTCCTGGAGCGCCGAGCGGAAGATCTCGTCCTGCTCGGGGTCGCCCGGCTCCAGGAACAGGACGTCGAAGGCAATCGCCCTCGCTCCCTGCGCCTTCAACGTCCGGATCAGCTCGCCGTGCAGCGCGCGTGGCCAGGCGCTGGTCGGGTGGATGCCGAACTCGGCGTACGAATCGTCGTCGATCGCGACGACCCGGACCTTGGATGGCTGCGGAAGCGGGCCCCGCAGCATGAACAGCAGGTCGAGCCCGGCCTTCTCCAGACCCTCCGTCGGGGGCCAGTACATGAGGAGCGCCCCGACCAGGCCGGGGAGCAGGGCCAGGAGAATGGCGGTGCGGGTCCGGCGCAGCCGAGCGCGAAAGCCGGGACCCGCACCGCCGGACATCAGTAGGTGATCTCCAGCCGCAGCAGGATCTGGCGCGACGGGACGAAGACGTCCTGGATCGCGCGCTCGAAGAAGGTGAACTTTTCGTTGGTGGCGTTTCGCACGTCGACGGCCAGCGTACCCCAGCGGTCCGGGAAGCGGTAGCCCAGCGTGGCGTCGTAGATCCAGAAGTCGGACTCGACGACCTGGCGGGCGGGGTTGGACAGGTCGTCGGTCTGCTCGACGGTCTGGTCGTACTGCGTTGCGCCGGCGCCGAGGAACAGCCCGAACGGCAGGAACCAGCGGACCTGCGGGCGCAGCCGGCCGGTCTCGATGTAGTCCTGGAACAGGCCGAAGGGGTTGACCGAGGTGGTGTCGAAGTCCTCGCGCGTCCACTCGTACTCGATCGACGCCGCGACCTGCCGGCCGATCGCCCAGTTGAAGTAGAACGAGGCGAGGTCGATGTCGGCCGACTTCTCGACGACCTTCGTCGCGACCTGGAAGCCGCAGCCCGAGAACGGGTTCGGGGCGTCGCAGGAGGCCTCGGGGACGTCCAGGTCGCGGCGCTGGTAGGCCAGGCCCATGAAGACGCGCTTGCCGAACGCCTGGTCCAGCCCGATCCCGTAGTTCCACGCGGTCGTGCCGGCCGGGTCCTCGAAGTACTGGTTGAAGCCGGCGACCTGCGTCGGCTCGAGCGACTGCACGCGCCCGAGCGCCGGGTTGAGCCGGTGGAAGATCGCCGCGCGCAGCGTCGTGCCGGTGCGGAAGCTGGCCGTCACGCCCAGCTTCGGGCTGATCACGGTGTCGTCGTACTCGATCTCGGAGAGGCCGATGTTCGAGTCGCGCGGCACGACCAGGCCGACCGGGGCGGTGGCCTGCTCGACCGCCGCTCCCGCCGTCCACTCCCAGGCGCTGCCGGTGCGGAACTTGGCGTAGACGTAGCCGTTGAGGTAGGAATCGTCGGCCTTGAACGAGGCGAGCTGGTTCTCGGCCTTCACCGAGCCGTCGAACGCTCCGGCGCCGACGGTCCACATCGAACGCGCCTGCCGCCGCACGTACTGCGCCTCGAGCTGCGGGCCGGAGAGCGTGCCGGTCGTGCTCAGCGGGAACAGGGTGGAGCTGCCGGTCTGCTCGGTCTTGTTGTAGATCGCGGACACGGCCAGGTCGGACTGCGGCGAGAGCTTGCGGTGCCAGCCCAGCGCGTAGTTCTGCTGGGTGGTCTCGAAGCGCTCCGGGCTGATCAGCTGCGGGTACTGGCGGATCGGCAGGTCGCCGGTGTCGCGCTTGCCGTAGATCGCGTTGAGCTGGACCGAGTCGACGTCCGACACCATGAACTGGACGAAGCCGCGGTAGTCGTCGTTGGACTGGTCCGCGTTCTGGCGGAACCCGTCGTCGTCGAAGGTGCGGAAGCTCAGCGCGGCGGCGTAGCGCTCGCCGTTGTTGGTGACCGTGAAGTCGCCGCCCTTCGCGGTGCTGGAGTCCAGTTGCGCCAGCTCGATGCAGGGGACCGGCTCGAAGTCCGGCGGCGGGTAGCAGAGCACGTCGGCGGGGATCAGCTCCGACAGGTCCTCGTCGGTCTGGCCGTAGGTCAGGCGGCCGAAGGCGCGCCAGCGCGGGCTGTCGAACAGCGCGGTGTACTCGTTGAACGACACCGAGTCGTTGACGATGTCGGGCCGGACCGCGTTGACGGTGGGCGGCTGGTAGATCCGGGCCTGCAGGACCTCGGACAGGAAGGCCGGGGCGTAGCCCGCCAGCTCGCGGTAGCTGCCGGCGATCGACAGGTGGCTCGAGTAGTTGGCCTGGTCGGTGTCGGCGCTGCGGCGCGCGGTGACCAGTCCGAGCTGGTCGAACCCCAGCTGGTTGTAGACCTGCGACAGGTCGGCGGAGCGGACCGCCAGGTCCTCGTCCAGCAGCAGGCGCGAGCGGTAGACCGCGCGCCGGTCGTTCAGCGCGATCGACTCCTGGATGTCACCGAGGGCCTCGACCGGCCGGTTGTCGTTCTGCTTCAGGAAGGCCGAGTAGAGCCACGGCGTCGGGTCGGAGGGGTCGAGCGCCTTCGCCGTCGCGTACTCCTTGCCGGCCTCCTCCGAGCGCTTCTCCTCGTAGTAGGCCTTGCCCAGGTACGAGCGCAGCAGCGAGTTGGTCGGGTCGAGCGCGGCCGCGGTCTGCATCTGCTCGCGGCCGCCGGTCAGGTCGCCCTGCCGGATCTGGGCCAGCCCCAGGCCGAGGCGCGCCAGCGGGAAGGCCGGGTCCCTGGCGATCGCCTGCTCGAACAGCGGGCGGGCGGCGTCGGCCCGCAGCACCGCCAGCTCGGCGAAGCCCAGGACGGTCAGCGCGTGGGCGTCGTCCGGGTTGCGCTTCAGCGCGCTCTCCGCCGCGCGGCGGGCCCCTGCGATGTCGCCCTTCGCCATCCGCAGCTCGGCCACCCGGATCAGCGCGGTGGCGTCCTCCGGATCGAGCTGGGCGGCGCGTTCGGCCAGCGTCCCGGCGCGGTCGAGGTCGAACTGCGACTGCGCCGCGAAGGACCCGGCCAGGTTCGCCGCCGGCGACTTCTCGTCCGCCGCCAGCGCGCTCTTGGCCAGCTCCTGGGCCTCGGCCTTGTTGTCCTCGGTCAGCTGCACCACGGACGCCAGCGCGAGCGCGATCGGGTTGTTGGGCTGGCGCTGGCGCACGCCGTCGATCAGCGGGACCGCCGACGAGACCTGCCCGACGGACAGCAGCTGCGCGGCCTTGCTCAGCTCCGCGCCGTCGCTGCCCATCCCCTTCAGCCGCTCCGCGTCGGCGCCGCCGAGCACAGGCGGGTAGTACAGCGACCAGTTCACGGCGTCGCGGGGCCGCAGCACGATCGCCTTGACGGGGGCCTTGCCCGGCTCGACCACGGCCTTCTCGCCGGCCGTGACGCTGACGCCGCCGAACTGGTTGGTGGCCTCGACGACGCCCTCGAGCATCGTGATCGTCGTGCCGCCGTCGGCGCCGACGTCGACCACGAACTCGGTCCCCTTGATCGCGGCCGTGACCGTCGGGGTCTCGACGCGCCCGAAGTCCTTGGGCTTGCGGCTCGAGAAGTAGTGCTGGCCCGAAAGGACCTTGAGCAGGCCCGGCTTGTCGCCTTCCGGCGCGACGACCTCGACCTCGCTCTTCTCGTTGAGGCGGTGGGCCGTCTGGTCGGCGTAGAGGATCGTCGCGCGGCTGGCCGTCCCGGTCCGCACGCGATCCCGGGCGAACAGCGCCTGGTCGATCGCAGCCGGCGTCCAGCCGGCCGCGGCCGACGGCTTGGCCTCGACCTGGTTCTGCAGGCTCATGATCTTCGCCTGCTGGCCCGGCTTCGGTGCCGGCGGCTCGGCAGCCACCGCGGTCGTTGCCAGTGCGAGGAGAACGACTCCCGCGGCGAGGACCGCAGCGCCCGAGTGGGTACCGCGTTCCCGTCCGTGCTGCGCTTTCGTCCTCATGGGACCCTCCCTTGCAAGATCGCCCCCGACATGTGACGCGGGTCCCGCCGGCTCTCGTGGAGAGCCCTGCGGGACCCGCGCATCTTACGCCACTCGATTCAGGTTCCGGGCCGGGCTCCTACTGCAGCACGAACCCGGTCAGGTAGTTCTTTTCGTCCGCGATCTCGATCGTGATGATGTAGTCGCCCGGACCGAGATTCGTCGTGCGGAGGTTGTAGATCCACTGCTTGCCGGTATCGCTGAACCGGAAGAACGGATCGGCCGTGCCGGTGTCCTCGTTGACGACGTCCGACAGCGGCACGTCGACCCGCGGTCCATTCCCGACCTTCTTGGTCAGGCGGACGATCTCCGGGGTGGCGATCTGGCTGCCCAGGAGCTCGACCCCACCGCAGAGCTGGCGCAGCTTCATCGGCCGGGTCTTGCCCGCGCTGAACGGCTTGCTCGGGTACGGGATCGTGTAGCCCTCGTCGGCCGGCACGAGCTTCGCCATCGGGGTGTAGAGACCGTCGATCTGGTCGTAGTCGCCGTTGTTCGTGGTCGGGTCGCACTTGCCGGCGATACCGATCGCGAACGCGATGTCACCCGTGAAGGGGGTGACGCCGTCGACCAGGCCGCTGAGCCGCAGGTTGAACTGGCGCGCCACGTCGCCCGGGTGGCCCGACGGGATCGTCACCTCGAACAGGGTCGAGTTCGACGCGGTCGGCAGCAGGGCGCTGTTGATCGTGGGCGGAACCGGCGCGGAGGAGTTCTGCGGATCCGGGTAGAAGTTGATCCCCGAGCTGTCGCAGAGGCTGGGCACGTAGGCGCCGAGCATCGAGAACGGCGAGGTCGCCACGCCGATCGCGAGGTTGGGCATCGGATCGACCACGATCCCGGCTTCCGCAAAATCCGCCGCGTTGAACGGCGGCGCGGTGAGCGTGCCGGAGACGCCGGTCAGCTGCTTGGGACCGATGTTGTTGACGGTGACCTTGAACTTCCCGGTCTCTCCCGGCTGGAGCAGGCCGTCGCCGCTCGGCTCCGAGACCAGCTCGATGAAGGCGATCGAAGGCGACACGTCGCCGATCGGGACGGACGACGGCACGAGTTCGACGAACGTGCCCGTCGACACCTTGATCTTGGCCGTGCCGTTCCCGTCGAGGTCGGCGGTGCCGTCGCGGTTCTCGTCGACTGGCGAGACGACCGTGAGGCTGGTCTCGGCCTCGGTCGCCTTCAGCAGGCCCGGCGAGCACTGCCACTTGGTCAGGGACTGCGACGGGGCGAGCTGGCTGCTGAAGCCGTCGAAGATGCACTCCGGGGCCGCCGTGGCCGGCGTGTCCGGCACGAACGCGCCGAGTGCGACGCTCGCGACGCAGGCCCCACCGACGCACGAGGCGCCGGCGCCGCAGACGGCGCCGCAGCCGCCGCAGTTCGCGGGATCCGACTGGACGTTGGCGCAGACCGGGTTGTTCGCGCCGTCGGCGCAGAGCAACTGCGCGGCGCCGCAATTCGGGATGCAGTTGCCGTTGGTGCAGGACTCGCCGGAACCACAGACGTTGCCGCAGGTCCCGCAGTTGTTCTCGTCGTCGAGGTAGTTGACGCAGCTCTCGCCGCACTGGACCTGGCTCGGCTCGAGGCAGCAACCCTCCGGGACCGGGGCGAAGTCGAGCGAGACGTCGAACGGCGTCTTGTTGGTGTAGACGTTCTTGAAGACCAACCCCTCGTCCGCCGTCGGCCCGAAGCTGCTGGTGACGCTGACCTCGGTCTGGGGCGGGCTGAAGAAGCTGATCAGGCTGGAGGTCAAGGACGCTGCGGAATAGGTCACGTCGGTCGGAGTGAGCGAGCGGCCTGGGACGCTGTACGGCCCGCGGCTGGCGGTATCACCCGCCGGGGCGGTGGGCGTCAGGCAGATGTCCTTGTCGCAGATCGACCCGGTGTAGGAGTAGATCGCCTGGCCGGTCTGCCAGTCCCACACGGTGCCGACGCCCGTGCTCTTCCCGGCCGCGAGCGTGCTCGAGAATCCGCCCGGCCCGGCCGAGGGCCACCGGAAGGAGAAGGTGTAGCCCGGCGCCTTGTTCGTGATCTTGCACTTGACCTTGGCCGGGTACGAGGAGATGACCGTCAGGTCGACGACGCTCTCGTTGGAACCGTTCTTGTCCAGGTCGACGTTCTTGCTCGCCGCGAGCGACGTGCCGAGGCTGCCGGCGATGAGCAGGCAAAAGACGACCGCGGTGCCAGCAAGTCCAGTCGGGCGATGGCGATGAAGCGAGTTCCGCATGAATCCCCCTTGTCCGGGCGTCCTTCTTCCAGAGATCCCCGCCCCCCGGCGGACCTCTTGGACGCGGGTCAACGGGCAGATCATACGCGTACCATTACTTGAGAAACAAAGTGAATTTGCCGATGTTCACCATTTAGCCTCCACTTATCCTTGAGTTATCTCCTTTTTTTTCTGATATTTAGTCTGGGCTCGGAATCCGGGGTGAGGTCGCCGGCGCCGCCGCCGCTCCGCCGAAGGCGCTAGAATCTCCCCTCCCGGCGCGGGCGGCCGCCCGCCCCGAGGGGGCGAGGGACCGGTGAGCGCATCCAGGTATGGGCTTCACTTCTGGGGGGTGCGGGGGACCGTCGCCACGCCCGCCGCCGACCGGCTCCGCTATGGCGGGAACACGATCTGCCTCGCCGCCCGGGTGGCCGAGGACGAGTACCTGGTCCTGGACGGCGGGACCGGCCTGCGCCACCTGGGGGCCGCGATCCGCGCCGAGCGCGCCGGCCGGCCGACGACGATCCACCTGCTCTTCTCGCACTACCACTTCGACCACATCGAGGGGCTCCCGCTCTTCATGCCCCTCTACGACGCGAACAGCCGGATCGTCGTCCACGGCTGCGCGCCGCGCCGCTTGAGCCTGCGCGACACGCTCGAGCAGCTGATCCAGCCTCCCTGGTTCCCGGCCGCGCTCGCCGGCTCGCCGGCGACGCTGGAGTACCGGGAGATCGACGGGAAACCGTTCGAGATCCGCGACGTCACGGTGAGCACGCTGCCGCTGAACCATCCGGACGGCTCGATCGCGTTCCGGCTCGATCACGCCGGCCGGCGGATCGTCTTCGCCACCGACCACGAGCACGGCGACCCCGAGGTCGACGCCGGCCTGACCGTGTTCTGCGAAGAGGCCGACCACCTGATCTACGACGCGACCTACATCCCGTCCGAGTACGAGAACCTGCGCCGCGGCTGGGGGCACAGCACCTGGTACGCCGCCGTCGCGCTGGCGCGGGCCGCGCGCCTCAAGAACCTCGTCCTGTTCCACCACCACCCGGAACACACGGACGACGAACTGGAGAAGATCCTCGCCCTGGCCCGGGCGGAATTCCCGCAGACGACGCTGGCCCGCGAGGGGGACGAGCTCCCGCTCTAGCCCGCCGCGCGCCGCACCAGCAGCAGCGTCATGTCGTCGGCCTGGGGGGTGGTGCCGCCGAAGGCGTCGGCCGCGGCGACGATCGCGGCGATCGCTTCGTCGAGCGGGCCGGTCCGGTGCTCGCGCAGCAGGTCCGCGACGCGTTCGGTGCCGAACAGGCCCCCGCCCTCCTGCTCCGCCTCGCGCTCGAACACGCCGTCGGTGATCAGCGCGACGATGTCCCCCGGCGCCATCTCGAGCTTCGGCGGGTCGGGGACCGGGAAGCCGGCGAACATCCCCAGGGGCAGGGCGGTCGTGGGCAGCTCTCGCGCCTCGCCCGTGGCCGCGACCAGGTGGAGCACGGGCGACTGGCCCGCGCTGTGGAAGCGCATCTCGTGCGCGTCCGCGTCGAGCAGCCCGACGAACGCGGTGACGAAGCGGTTGCTCGACAGGTCGGCCGCCAGCTGGTCGTTGATGTTCTTGAAGGCCGCGTCGAGCTGCGCGTCCAGCCGCAGCGCGATCCGCAGCATCGAACGCACCTGCGTGACGCTCAGCGCCGGGCCGATCCCGTGGCCCGTGGCGTCGCCCAGCAGCAACGCCACGCGGCGGCCTCCGGCCGGGATCGTGTCGAAGACGTCCCCTCCGGTCTGGTCGGCGGGGCGCATCCAGCCCGCGAACTCGTACGGCGGGAGGTCCGGCATCTTCTGCGGCAGGAAGCGCATCTGGATCTCGCGCGCGACCTGCAGCTCGCGCTCCATCCGCTGCTTTTCCAGAAGCTCTTCGAGCATATGGCTGCGCTGCAGCGCGACCGCGCACTGCGCGGCGAGCGCGGTCGCGACCCGCTCGTCCTGCGCGTCGAACGGCCCGCCCCGGCGGTTCAGGACCTGCATCACGCCGACCAGGGCGTCATCGTGCCCGATCAGCGGAACGGTCAGCAGGCAGCGCGTGCGGAAGCCGGTGCGCTGGTCGAAGCTGCGGTCGAAGCGCGCGTCGGCGTAGCAGTCGGGGACGTTGATCACCGCCCGCGTCTGGGCGCACTCGCCGACGATCCCGCGGCCGGGGGGGACGCGGATCTGGCCGCTCCCGGTGGCCACCTTGGTGTACAGCTCGCCGGTCTTCGCATCGTAGAGGAAGACGCTGCCGCGCTCGGCGTCCAGCAGCGCCCGCGCCGCGTCGACGATGTGGGTCAGGAGCGCGTCCAGGTCCAGCTCGTGCGCCAGCGCGCGCGTGACGTCCAGCAGGCGCTCGAAGTCCTCCACCCGCAGGCGGCTGGGGCCGGTCTCTCTGTCCATGGATTCTCCGCTCGGTGGCCGCCGCGTACGGTACCCCAGCTTCCCGAAAATGGGGACAGCTAGCGGGTCGGCGGGGCGATCGCCCAGGCCCAGCCGAGCGGCGTGCGGCCGGGAATCCGGCCGGCGCGGTCGAGCGTGTCGTGCCGGAAGACCGTCGCCACCAGCCGGTACTCGCCGTGGGCCGGGACGCGCGCCGCCAGCGCCTCGTAGCCCCCGGCGGCGGCACGGCTCTCCCCGACGACCGTTCCATCGGCGGCGACCAGCGCCAGGTCGAGATCGGCCATCGCACCCAGCCCGGCCGCGTGGTACCGGCCGGGCTGGTCCCAGGCGATCGCGGCCCGCACCTGCTGGCCACGCCGCAGGCGCAGCGTCGTCAGCACCCGGCGCGTGCCGGCGTCGGCCGTGCCCAGGTCGAGCCACCCGTACCGGCCGGCGACCGCGCTCTCCGCGGCCATCTCGGCGCGGGGGTAGCCCTCCCCCGCGCGCTCGCCGGGGCGTCGCGCCGCGTCGGCGGCCCCGGGCTGCAGACCGGCCGAGGCCAGCAGCAGCGCCCGGACCGCCGGCCCGTGCCCGGCCAGCTCGGGGCGCGCTCCGAGCAGCAGCGCCGCGCCGGCCGCGACCGCGGGCGCCGCGAGGGAGGTCCCCGAGGCCCGCGCCAGCGCCTGGTAGCCGGGGGCCGCGGTGGTCACGTCGGCGCCGGGCGCGACCAGCTCCGGCTTGGCGCTCCCGCCCGTCGGGTCGATCCACGACGAGAACCCGGCCACGGCGTCGTCGCGCACGCTCTCGGTGTCGCGGTCGTCGGTCGCGCCGACGGCCAGCGCGCCGTGCGCCAGCGCCGGCGACCAGACCGCGCCCGCGTCGTTCCCCGCCGCGGCCACGATCACCGTCCCGCGGCTCCAGGCGATCTCGTCGACCAGCGCTGCCGCCGCGTCGTAGGCGCCCCCGGTCGGCGTGCCCCACGACAGGTTCAGCACGCTCGCGCCCTGCGCCAGCGCCCAGTCGATCGCGGCGAACAGGTCGCGGTCGCGGGCCGAGCAGGCCCCGGCGTCGAGCAGGCGCACCGACGACGCGATCCCGTCGTAGCCGCGGTTCCAGTTCGCCGCGGGGCGCAGCGCGATCACCCCACCGACCATCGTGGCGTGCCAGCTGTCGTCGCAGCCGCCGTAGCGCAGGAACGGGATCACGGTGTCGGTGGTGCGCCCCAGCCCGCCGATCTCGACCAGCCCGACGCGCACCCCCGCGCCGCGGCCGGCGATCCGCCAGGCGCGCGCGATCCCCAGCGTCGGGCGCATCCAGCGCAGCGCCGGCTCACGCTCGCCGAGCAGCTCGAAGCGGGTCTCCGGGCCGGCGGCGGCCGCGAGACGCGACAGCTCGGCGGCGTCGATCTCGACCAGCTCGAGCCCGGCGGCGGGGTCGACGCGCAGCACCGTCGCGCGCTCGCCTGCGGCCGCCCGCTCGAGCCACGCCTCGAGCGCGGCGGAACGCGCCGGTCGCGTCGCGCTCTGCCCGTGCAGCGCGTCGTTCATCGCCTGCGCGGAGACGGCCGCGGCCGCCGGGGACTTGTCGACCAGCACGGTCAGCGCGCCGACCTCGACCGTCTCGGGAGGTGCGGCGCCAGCGGGCAGGGCGAGCCCGCACCCCGCCGCGGCGACGAGCGCGAGGGCGCGGAGCGTCCACGCTTGGCGATGCGGCCGACCGATCACCCGATCCCGGCGCTTTCTTCGGTGGAGGCCCCCGGCGGGCGCTGAGGACCGCCGGAAGGTACGCCGAACGCGGGTTCCGGGCTACCGGGGCCGGGGTCGCCGGCGGAGGGCGTCAGTTGAGGCCGCGTTCGCCTCGCGGCAGGCGCGGCGGGGGGAGCCGCAGGTCGCCGTTCCGGCCCGGGAAATCGCGCAGCGCTTCGCGCAGTTCCGCCGGGATCTGCCCGACCGGCGCCTCGCGAACCATGTCGATCGCCCCGCGGTGGCACTCCCACGCGGCGCGGGTCTGTCCCATCTCCCAGAGCAGGTTCGCCAACTGGGCCAGCCCGTAGGCGACCTCGGGGTGGTTCGGCCCGTGGATCTTCTCGCGGTTGCGCAGCGTCCGGCGCCGCAGCTCCAGCGCCTCGTCGAAGCGCCCGAGTTGCGCGGCGACGTTCGAGAGCGCCTCCATCGTGCGGGTGATGCCGCGTCCCCCCTGGCGGCCGGCGCGCTCGCGGATCACGACCGCGCGGTGAAGCAAGCGGTAGGCCTCCTCGAGCTGTCCCACCTCGGCCCGCTGCCCCGCCAGCCAGACCATCCCGTCGGCGACGCGGCGGTCGGCCGGCGCGTGTTTCTCCGACTCCAGCAGCAGCCGCTCGATCTCGTCGAAGTCGGTCGGGACGCGGTCGTCGTCGCCCGCCGCGCCGCCGCGCGCGTCCGGCGCTGCCTGCTCGGCGCCGGCCGCGTCCGCACCGCCGCGGATCCGTGCGCCGAGCGCGCGGAAAGCGGCCCGGGCCGACGAAACGAGGCTCACGCGCGATCTCCCGCGTCCATCGCGCCTACGATATCACCCCGTGCCGCCGCCCCACGCGGGCGAAGCCGTCGAGGCAGCGGTCGAGGTGCTCGCGCTCGTGCGCGGCGGAAATCTGGACGCGGATCCGCGCCTCCCCCATCGCGACCACGGGGTAGAAGAAGCCGATCACGTAGATCCCCTCGTCCAGCAGGTCGGCCGCGACCTTCTGCGCCAGCACCGCGTCGTGCAGCATCACCGGGATGATCGGGGTCCAGCCCGGCTTGATCTCGAACCCCAGCTCCGCGATCCGCTCGCGGAAGTAGCGCGTGTTCGCTTCCAGCTTGTCGCGCAGCGCGGTCGTTTCGGATAGCCGCTGCAGCACCGCCAGCGAGCCGCCCACGACCTCCGGCACCAGCGTGTTGGAGAACAGGTAGGGGCGCGAGCGCTGCCGCAGCAGGTCGACCACCTCGCGGTGCGAAGCGGTGAAGCCGCCCTGCCCGCCCCCCAGCGCCTTGCCGAAGGTCCCGGTCGTGATGTCCACCCGCCCCATCACGCCCCAGTGCTCGGCGGTCCCGCGCCCGTGCTTGCCGATGAAGCCGGTGGCGTGGCAGTCGTCGACCATCACCAGCGCGTTGTAACGCTCGGCCAGCGCGCAGATGTCGGGGAGCGGCGCCAGGTCGCCGTCCATCGAGAAGACGCCGTCGGTGGCGATCAGCCGGAAGCGGCACCAGCGGGCCTGCTGCAGCTTGGCTTCCAGCTCGTCCATGTCGTTGTGCTTGTAGACGAAGCGCCGCGCCTTGCAGAGCCGCACGCCGTCGATGATCGAGGCGTGGTTGAGGCGGTCGGCGATGATCGCGTCGTCCTCGCCCAGGAGTGGCTCGAAGACCCCGCCGTTGGCGTCGAACGCGGCGGCGTAGAGGATCGCGTCCTGCTGGCCGACGAACTCGGCGATCCGCTGCTCCAGCTCGCGGTGGATGTCCTGCGTGCCGCAGATGAAGCGGACCGACGACATCCCGTAACCGCGCTCGCGCAGCACGGCCTGCGCGGCCTCGATCAGCCAGGGCGCGCCCGACAGGCCGAGGTAGTTGTTGGCGCAGAAGTTCAGGACCGAGCGCCCGTCCTCGAGCGTGATCTCCGGCCCCTGGGGGCTGGTGATGACCCGCTCGCTCTTCCAGAGCCCGGAGCTCCGGATCGCGGACAGTTCGGTCGTCAGGTGGTCCTTGAGGTGTCCGTACATCGTCGAGGGGTTCCTCGAGGGGACGAGTGTCCCGGGGGGGAAGGCCGGACATTGTGGCCCCGGCCGGCCTCGGCGACCACCCGGCCCCGGGAGGCATCGCCCCGTTTCGTGCCGGTTTCGCCCGGCCGGGACGGCTTCCGGGCGGCTTACCGGAGTGTTAGACTGCCCGGGCCCGTCCCCTCCCCCACCCGGCGGCCGGGCTCCGGTCGTGCCGTGCCGAGGCACGGGAGGAGGGAGTTTGATCGCGGGTTTCGACTACGACACGCTGCGCGCCGCCACGAGTTGGGACGCCGCGCGCCGCGAGCTGGGTCTCGCGGAGCACGCGCCCGTCAACATCGGCTGGATCTGCTCGGACCGGATCGTCGAGCAGGGGAAGGGCGAGCGGACCGCCCTGATCCACGAGAACCACGCCGGCGAGGTGCGCCGCTTCACCTATCGTGAGCTGGCCGAGCTGTCGAGCGGCTGGGCCGACTACCTGGTCAAGCAGGGGGTCAAGCCGCGCGACCGCGTCTGCCTGTTCCTCGATCGCGTGCCCGAGCTCTACATCTCCTTCCTGGGCATCCTCAAGTCGGGCGCGGTGGTCGAGCCGCTCTTCTCGGCCTTCGGGACCGACGCCCTGCTGACGCGGATGGAGGACAGCCGGGCCTCCGCGCTGATCACGCAGCGCAAGCACCTGGCCAAGGTGCGGAAGATCCGCGAGAAGCTGCCCGACCTCAAGGTCGTGATCGTGATCGACCAGGAGGCCGACCCGCGGCCGCTGCAGGAGGGCGAAGTCGGGTACCGGATGACCGACCACCGGCTGGCGCGCTTCCCGGTGGCGAAGACCTACGCCGAGACGCCGAGCGTGCTGCACTACACCAGCGGCACGACCGGCAAGCCGAAGGGGGCGCTCCACGTCCACGGCAGCATCGTGGCGCAGTACCTGACCACGAAGATGGTGCTCGACCTGAAGGACGACGACGTCTACTGGTGCACCGCCGATCCGGGCTGGGTCACCGGGACCAGCTACGGGATCATCGGCCCCTGGTCGATGGGCGCGACGCAGGTCGTGCTGGACGCCGGCTTCTCCAGCGAACGCTGGTACCGGACGATCGAGAAGCACGGGATCACGGTCTGGTACACCGCCCCGACCGCGATCCGGATGCTGATGAAGGACGGCTTCGAGCCGGTCCGGGCCTGCAACCTGTCGTCGCTGCGCCACCTGGCCAGCGTCGGCGAGCCGCTCAACGCCGAAGCGGTGCACTGGGGCCGCGAGGCCTTCAAGCTCGACTTCCACGACACCTTCTGGCAGACCGAGACCGGCTGCATCGTGGTCACCAACCTGCCGGGGATGCCGGTCAAGCCGGGCAGCATGGGCCGGCCCTTCCCCGCGCTCGAGGCCGGGATCGTCGACCCCCAGACGGGCGAGGAGATCACCGAGCCCGGCCGCGTCGGGATGATCGCCGTCCGCCCGCCCTGGCCCAGCATGATGCGCCACTACTGGAACAACTCGGCCACCTACTACGGCAAGTTCCTGGGCGGCTGGTACATCTGCGGCGACCGCGGCAGCCTGGACGCCGACGGCTACGTCTGGTTCACCGGGCGCGACGACGACGTGATCAACACCGGCGGGCACCTGGTCGGGCCGTTCGAGATCGAGAGCGCGCTGCTGGAGCACCCGGCGGTCGCCGAGTCGGCCGCGATCGGCAAGCCCGACCTGATGAACATGGAGGTGGTCAAGGCCTTCGTCGCGCTGCGCCCCGGCGTCGTGCCCGACGACGACCTGGAACTGGACATCATGAACTTCATCCGCAAGAAGCTCTCGCCGCTGGCGATGCCGCAGGAGATCGAGTTCGTCGACAAGCTGCCGAAGACCCGCAGCGGCAAGATCATGCGGCGCCTCTTGAAGGCCAAGGAGTGGGGCGAGGAGATCGGCGACACCAGCACCCTGGAAAACGACTGAGACGGAGGACCCCGTGAAAGAAATGATCCTGGATTACATCCGCAAGGAGTACCTCGAGGACGACGACGACATGCCGCTGGACGAGAACACCAAGCTGATCTCGTCGGGCATCGTCGACAGCTTCAGCATGGTCAGCCTCAAGCGGTTCCTGGAAAAGAAGTACGCGATCAGCATCCCTGACGAGGACGCCTCGCCCGAGGCCTTCGACACGGTCACCTCGATCATCGCGCTGGTCCAGAAGTTCCAGAAGGGAGCGTAGCCATGGCCTACCCGGCTGCCGTCAAGGAGACCTGGCAGGCGACGCTGGCCGACCTGCAGGAGAAGGGGTTGTTCAAGCAGGAGCGGTACATCCACTCGCCGCAGTCCTCGCACATTTCGGTCGAGTTCCCGGCCGACGCCCCGCCGCGCGAGGTGATCAACCTCTGCTCCAACAACTACCTTGGCCTGTCGTCGCACCCCGAGGTCGTCGCCGCCGCCCACCGCGGGCTGGACGAGCGCGGCTACGGGATGTCCTCGGTCCGCTTCATCTGCGGCACACAGGACGTCCACCGCCAGCTCGAGCACAAGCTGACCGAGTTCCTGGGGACCGAGGACACGATCCTCTTCCCGAGCTGCCTGGACGCCAACGCCGGCGTGTTCGAGGCGATCCTGGGCCCCGAGGACGTGATGATCAGCGACCGGCTGGTCCACGCCTCGATCATCGACGGGATCCGCCTGGCCAAGGCGATGCACGACACCTACAAGCACGGTGACATGGCCCACCTGGAAGACAAGCTCCAGGAGCACGCCGACAAGCGGGTCAAGGTGATCATCACCGACGGCGTCTTCTCGATGGACGGCGACCTGGCGCCGATGGACCGGATCTGCGCGCTGGCCGAGCAGTACGGCGCGCTCGTCTTCCTGGACGACTCCCACGCCTCGGGCTTCATCGGAAAGACCGGCCGCGGCACGCACGAGCACTTCGGCGTGCTGGGCAAGATCGACATCATCACGACCACGCTGGGCAAGGGTCTCGGCGGGGCGTCCGGCGGCTGCGTCTCGGGCCGCCGCGAGATCGTCGAGCTGTGCCGGCAGAAGGCGCGGCCCTACCTGTTCAGCAACGCGGTCGCGCCACCGATCGCCTACGGCGCGCTCAAGGTGCTGGAGATCCTGGGCCAGAGCACCGAGCGCCGCGACAAGCTGGAGCGCAACCAGCACTTCTGGCGCAAGGGGCTCAGGGAGATCGGCCTGGTCATCAAGGACGGCGACAGCCCGATCGTCCCGGTCATGCTGTTCAACGCCAAGCTGAGCCAGGACATCGCGCGCGACCTGTTCTACGAGGGGATCTACGTGATCGGCTTCTTCTTCCCGGTCGTCCCCGCGGGACAGGCCCGGATCCGGACCCAGATGTCGGCCGACCACGAGATCCCGCAACTGGAGAAGGCGCTCCTCGCGTTCAAGAAGATCGGGGAGAAGTACGGAATCCTCGGCCTCGACAAGAAGGGGATCATCGAAAAGTACGGCATGTAGGGGCCGCCCTCTGTCGCGGCCTGCACGAAGGAAGACGGTGGGGGCCGCCCTCTGTGGCGGCCCGAAACCGCGCCCGTTTTGCTGCAGGCAACACGCGACGCCGCAGCCCAAGCCGCGCTGACGCTTCCGCTCCGCCGCTACGGCCCCTCGAGCCCCGCGCAGCTCACTCCCGTCACGCGGTAGAAGACGCAGGCCGGCGGCTGGTCCGCCTCCCCCTCGATCGTGATCGAGGTCGCCGGGATCCCGGCGCGATAGGGCTCATCCGACCAGGTCTCCGCCGCATCGGATCGCCGCAGGTTGTAGCGCGCCGCGAGCGGGTCGGCGACCCACGCGAAGACGACGTCGCGTCCCGCGCGCTCCAGGCGCAGCGTGTCGCCCAGGTCACCCGGGACGGCGCCGGGCCCTCCCGCGCAGAGCGCGGTCGCCGCGCACGCCGGGTCGGCGCAGTCGACGATCCCGTCGCGGTCGTCGTCCTGGCCGTTGCAGCACCCCTCCGCCGCGCAGGGCGCAGTCGAGTACCAGCCCGGAACCCAGCCGTACACCAGGACGGCGCGGTCGTAGCAGCCGGGATCGGCGCACAGGTCGCAGAGCGGATCCTCCGCGCCGACGGTCCAGACCCAGCACAGGCTGGACGCCGCACGCCCCGCCGCGACGTGCGCGCGCGGCGTGTCGAGGTACTCCGCGCAGTTCGGGAAGCCGTCGCACGCGTCGCCCAGGCCGTCGAGATCCGCGTCCTCCTGCGCGGGGTTCGGCGCGGACGGACAGTTGTCGCGCCCATCGGTGACCTCGTCCGCGTCGGCGTCGGTCGGTTCGTCCGCAAACTCGAGTGCCCCGATGTCGGGAGCCGAGCCGGCGAACGGATAGCTCACGCCATCTCCCGCGCTCCAGGAGAGCGGCACCTCGAGCGTCAGCGTGTTCGAAGCGAGATCGACCTGCTCGACGCGCACCGGGCCGCTGCTCCCGACCTGGACCAGATCCCCGGCGACGAGCCCGTGCCCGTCCGAGAAGTACC
>CAYZDB010000025.1:0-16545 GCA_964476985.1 uncultured Acidobacteriota bacterium
GATCGTCGCCGTCGGCACGATGTCGGGGGCACGGATCGAGCTGGACCTGGGGGCGCTGATGCGGCGCCGCGCGACGCTCGTCGGGACCGTGCTGCGCTCGCGGCCGGCCGAGGAGAAGGCCGCGCTCACGCGGGCCTTCGCCGGGCGGATGCTGCCGGCGCTGGCCGCGGGGCGGCTGCGCGCGGTGGTCGACCGGGTGCTGCCGCTGGCCGAGGCGGCCGCGGCACACGCGCTGCTCGAGAGCAACGAGACGCTGGGGAAGGTGGTGCTGGAGGTCGCGGACTGAGCGGGCCCCTGCCCGGGGCCGGCTACGGGTTGACGGCGACGAAGACCTGCGTCCCCTCCGACGCCCCCGCCTTGCCGCCCAGCGCCAGCACCCGCGCCACGCGCGAGCCGTCGTGGTTGCGCGCGACCAGCAGCTTGCCGGACGCGGTGCCGCCCCAGGGGCCGCCCTCGCTCAGCGTGACCGCCTGGCCCTGCGGCTCCCCGACCTCGAAGCCGGCGGCGCGGAACTCGGCCGCGTACCACGCCAGGACCTCGTCCGGGGTCTCCGCGACCGACAGCGAGTAGACGGCGCCCTCGAGGCCGGAGCCGAAGCCGGGAACGCCCTGCGCCGAGACGCCGCGCCCGTACTCCGCCGCGCCCGGGTAGAGCGGCAGCCAGTCGGGCGCCGGACCCGCCGCGCCGAGACGCGTGACCGTCCCGTCCCGCTCGAGCGAGACGCCGCCCGCCCCCGCCTCGACCTTGACGTCGCGGCCGTCGGGCCGCTTCAGCTCGAACTTCCCCTCCTTGAGCCGCGACAGGTCGACCGTCGTCTCCTCCCCCGTCTTCTTGTTGCGGACGAGGTAGCGGCCGTCGGGCTGGCGCGCGATCTCGAGGTCGGGGTTGAAGCGGGTGATCCACTCGATCGCCTTCCCCGCCGGGTCCTTCGCCGCCTGCTCGACCGCCTGCGAGGTCTTCCGGATGGCGTAGTAGCTGGCCACCGCCACCGCCGCGATCACGACCAGCGCGATCAGCGCCAGCGCGACCAGGATCTTGACCAGCACGCCGCCCCGCTCGCTGCGGGTCCTGCGGGTCGTGCGCGTCCTGCGGGCTGCCGCCATCGTCAGGCCTCCTTTTCGCTCTGGGGAGCCGCCCGCTCCGCGATCGCCGCCAGCAGCCGGTCGAGCGCCTCGCGGTAGCCGTCCGCCCCCTTCCCGTCGACGGCCGCGACGCAGGCCGGGCGGATCACGCTGACCTGCCGCCAGGGCTCGCGCTCGGCGAGCTTCGACAGGTGGACCTCGACCACCGGGTGGCCAAAGTCCAAGAGCGCGTCGTGCAGCGCGTAGCTGGTGTGGGTCAGGGCCCCGAGGTTGACCAGCGCGCCGGCCACGGCGTCCGCGTGGCGCTGCAGCGCGTCGATCAGCGCCCCCTCGTGGTTGGACTGGACGAAGAGCGCCCGCGCCCCGCGCTCGGCGGCCCAGCCCGCGATCTTCGCTTCCAGCTCCGGGAGCGTCAGCGTCCCGTAGTGCGCGGGGTCGCGCCGGCCGAGGCGGTTGAGGTTGGGGCCGTGCAGAACCACGATCGCGGGGCCGCTCATCGGAGTTCCTCCGCCAGCAGCGCCTCGACCGTCGCTGCCGGGACCGGCGCCACCAGGACCTCCCCGGCGCGCACCGGCAGGACCCACGGCAGCTCGCCGCCGGCGCGCTTCTTGTCGTGCCCCAGCGCGGCCTTCAGCGCGTCCTGCTCGGCCGCATCGAGCGCCGGCAGCGAGGCCGGCAGCCCCAGCGCCTGGAACAGCGCCGGGACCCGGTCGAGCAGCGGCCGGTCGAGCAGCACCCCCGCGCGGTCGGCCAGCTCGAGCGCGAAGACGGTGCCGGCCGCGACCGCCTCGCCGTGCGTCAGCGGCACCGGGCGGGCGCGGGTCGCGGTCTCGAGCGCGTGGCCGAGCGTGTGGCCCAGGTTCAGCTTGCGGCGCTCGTCGCGCTCCTCGAGGTCGCGGTCGACGATCTCCAGCTTGACCCGCGCGGCGCGGGCCGTGACCTCCTCGAGCCGCGGCAGCGGCCAGCCCTCCTCGCGCGACGCGCCGTCCTCGATCGCGTCGAGCAGGCCCGCGTCGCCGATCAGCGCGCTCTTGACCGCCTCGGCCATCCCGGCCGCCAGCTCGGCAGACGGGAGGGTGAGCAGGAAGAGCGGGTCGAGGTGGACCCGCTCGGGAAGGCGCACGGTCCCGGCGGCGTTCTTGGCGCCGGCGAGGTTGATCCCGTTCTTGCCCCCCAGCGCGGCGTCGAGCTGCGCCAGCAGCGTGGTCGGCAGCAGCGCGAGCGGCACGCCGCGCTTGAAGGTCGCGGCGGCGAGGCCGGCCAGGTCGGTGATCGTCCCGCCCCCCGCCGCCCAGAGCGGCATGTCCTTGTCGAGACCGGCCTCGAGCAGCGCGTCCCACAGCCGCGCCAGCGTCGCCGGCGTCTTGCACGGCTCGCCCCCCGGGATCTCGATCCAGGCCAGGCCGCCGGGGGCGTGGGCCGAGAGCGGCGCGCGCAGCGCGTCGCGATGGCAGGCCGGCAGGTGCGCGTCCCAGACGAGCGCCGCCCGCAGCACCGGCGGGAACGGCAGCGCGCCGCGGCCGATCGTCACGCCGCGCGCGGTCGGCAGGCCGGGCGCCAGCTCCTGGGCACGCGCCGCCCACGGCCCGGCGTCGTCGGCGTGCAGCGCGCGCAGCACGCGGACCGCGACCTCGCGCGGCCCGCTGCCCGCGGTCTCGACGCGCAGGTCGGCGCGGGCGTAGCCCGCGGCCCGCTCGCGGCGCAGCGCGTCGAGCCGCGCCACGCGGTCGGCGGCGCTCGACAGCAGCGGCCGCGCCGCGACCTCCGGCTCGGCCAGCCGCGCCGCCAGCTCGCCCGCCGGCGCGTCGAGGTGGACGATCGCCGCGCGCCGTCCCAGCGCCTCGGCCAGCGCGGCGTTCTCGAGCGTCCCGCCGCCGACCGCGAGCACCTCCGGCCAGGCGTCGGCGGGGCGCGCCAGCCAGAGCCGCGCGGCGCGCTCCTCGGCCGCGCGGAAGACCGGCTCGCCGGCGGCGAACAGCGCCGGGATCGAGCGCTGCTCGAGGATCTCGATCCGCGCGTCGAGGTCGACGAAGGCGCGCTCGAGCAGGGCCGCGAGCAGCGTCCCGACGGTCGTCTTGCCCGAGCCCATCGGCCCGGCCAGCACCAGGTCGCGGCGCACGCTCACCGGCCGCGTCCCTTCGGCCAGCGCGGCAGCCGCCCGCGGTAGGCGGCCAGCGCGGCCTGCAGGTCGGGGAGCGCGTCGGCCCCGAACTTCTCCAGCAGCGCGTCGGCCAGCACGATCCCGGCGACCGCCTCCGCGATCACCGTCGCGGCCGGCACGACCGTGACGTCGCTGCGGACGTAGCGCCCCTCGACCGCGCGGCCGGTGTCGAGGTCGACCGACGGCAGCGGCCGGCGCAGCGTCGAGATCGGCTTGAGCGTCAGCCGCACGACCAGCGGCTGGCCGTTGGTGACGCCCCCCTCGAGGCCGCCCGCGTGGTTGCTCTCGCGGCCGAGCCCCGCCCCGGCGCGCGCGATCACGTCGTGCGCGTCGCGCCCGAAGGCGCGTCCCGCCGCCAGCGCGTCCCCCAGCTCGACCTCCTTGACCGACGGGATCGCGGCCAGCGCGGCGGCCAGCCGCGCGTCGAGCCGGCGGTCGTGCTGGACGTAGCTGCCCAGCCCCGGCGGCAGGCCCCAGACGATCAGTTCGACCCGCCCGCCGAGCGTCTCGCCGCGCGCCATCGCCTCGTCGATGCGCGCCACCATCGCCTGCGACGCGCGGGGATCGGCCACCGCGACCGGGGAGGCGTCGCGCGCCCGCTCCAGGCGGTCCGCCGCGGCGCCGTCCGGGCCGGCGGCGGTGAACGGCGCGGCGTCCACGCCGCCCAGCTCGATCACGTGCCCCGCCAGCCGCGCGCCGCACAGCTCGAGCAGCCGGCAGGCGGCGGCGCCCAGCGCGACGCGCACGGCGGTCTCGCGGGCCGAGGCGCGTTCGATCACCGCGTTGGCGTCGTCGAGCCCGTACTTCAGCATCCCGGCCAGGTCGGCGTGGCCCGGGCGCGGCACCGTCTTGCGGACGGTCGTGCGCCCCTGCCGGTTGGAGCGGTTCTCGATCAGCACCGCCAGCGGCGCACCGGTCGTCACGCCCTTCCAGGTCCCGCCGACGAGCTGCGGGCGGTCGGCCTCGAAGGTCATCCGCTTGCCGCGGCCGTAACCGGCCCTCCGCCGCGCCATGCGCGGGGCCAGGTCACGCTCGGTCAGCGGCATCCCGGCCGGCAGCCCGTCGAGGATTCCGACCAGCACCGGGCCGTGCGACTCCCCGGCGGTGAGGTACCGAAGCGCCATCCATCCTCCGTCCCGGGAGAATACCGCAGGCGGCGTGGCGGCGAGCCGGACAGGAGAAGGACGGGAGGCCCCCGGCGCGGGCCGGCGCCGATCGGCGGCCGGCGGTGAGATGCGCCTCGTCGAGCAGGAGCGCCCGCAGTGGGCGGGGAGCTTCGTCGCGTCGCGCGGCGCGGTCGCGATGCGGGTGCCGGGTGCGCCCCCGCCCGGCGGAGGCACACCCGGCACCGGGCACTGCGCTGGATCAGGGCCGGACGTTCAGGTAGTACGTCATGTCCTGGAACACGGTGCCGTCGGCACCCGCCACCGTGAAGTGCAGGATGTGCTCGCCCGGCGTCAGCGGCTTCAGCATGACGTAGTACCCGTCCGCCACGTTCGGGTAGCGGACGCCCGGCGCGTATCCGAAGTCCGTCCAGAGCGAATCCGGCAGGATCTCGAGCGCGAAGACGTCGGAGGTCGCGCGGTACTCGGACAGGCCCCTGATCTCACGGCCGTCCAGCGTCGCGGTCATCTGCGGGGCGGTGCCGTACTGGCCCTCGAGGAACGTCGCCAGGTCTTCCGCCGTGCAAGGGTCCGGCTCAGCCGACGCGCCGATCCACCAGCAGTCCTCCGGCGACCAGAGGACGCTGTTGATCAACGGGAAGAGCAGGCCCTTCCCGGGCGGAATCTCCACGGTCCGGGTGCCCTCCCCCCCGAACGTCCCGGCCAGGAACCACACGGGGCCGTCGGGCTGGTGGTCCGCACCACCGCGCGAGCCGTCCTCGTCCGTGATCGGATTGTCGGCGAGGGGGAACTGGCCCATCCAGAGCCACCACTCCGCGTTCCAGTTGCCGAGAGATTTCCCGTAGGGCTTCGCGTGCGGCGGGAATGCGGGTCCCGACGGATCGAACGGCGGCGAGGCCAGGGCGAGGTCGGCCGCGACCAGGCCCACGACGGCAACGAGCAGCAGCGACAGGACGGACTTCAGGCAGGGACTCCTTCTCCGGTTCGCGCTCATGCTTCCCCCTCCCAGGACGCGCCGCACATGCGGCGGTTGTTGATCGAGATAACGAATCGCGGGGACCGATCCCACACCGTCGAGCGGAGATTTCGGCGGGACCCGGAAGAGCGTGCGAGAGCGTCGCAGGGCGTCACTTACCAGCTAGCAAGGCGTCCGGAGCATCTGACCTGGGCGGGGCCGCACGAGTTGCCGGCGAGACCGGCCGTGGCCCTGCTCGCGAACGCGAGCCGAGGATCGCCTCGATCTCCTGAAGAACCTCCGCTCGCCATCCGCGACCGTCGACGTGCAGGCGCGGAATCCGCCCGTGCACGGACGAAACCCCCTCCGCCGGAAGGGTCGAGCGCCCGGCGCGGCCCCGGCGGGGCCGGGGCCGCGCCGGGTGGCGCCAGGATCGCTACGGAACGACGGGCGTCCCGACCAGCAGCAGGTCGGTCTTCAGCTTCGCGCCCCGGCCCGGCGGAACGGCCACTTCCGTCACGATCTTCAGCCGGAGCGTGATCCGCGCGTTTTTCGGCGCCATCACGCCGGACGCCGGCTCGGGCGTCACGCTGGCGCTCGCGCCGGGCAGGCGGTCCTCGATGAAACCGCCGAAGGCCGCGTCGAAGGCGACGGGATCGAACGTCACCATGAACTTCCGGCCGCGCGCGGTGGTCCAGGTGCACGGCACGGTGCCGAGCGGCTCGCCGGTGTCGGTGCGGGCCAGATCGAGCAGGCAGGTCCCGGCGGCGTCGGTCGGGAGGCCGTCGAAGGCCAGCACGCCGGCCAGCCCCGCCGGCCCGTTGGTCAAGCCGCGGAGCTTCACCCTGAAGTTGCCGCCGACGTTCCAGCCGGTCCCGCCGATTTCGGCGGCGAGGGTGGGCGCGGCGAGCCCGAGCACGAGGAGCGCGGTGAGGATCGAGACGGTACGGGACTTTGGACGCAGGAAAGAACGCACCATGGGACGGTCCTCCCGGGGAATGTCTCGCCGCCTGGGCGGGCGGCCGACGACAGAGCGGATTCCCACAAGGACACCGGAAGGATGAGCCGGCGGGCCGCCCGGGGCAACACTCAGTTCCGTCAGTCGTCCGGCGGGCTCGGCACCCGCAAGATCCTGGTCGCAGCAGACCGAGAGGAACGGGTCGGTCCACCGGTGCTCCGGGGGCCCCGCGCGGGAGTGGAACGCACCGGGGCGCAAGGCCCGGCCGCGTGACACTCCGGCCCGCATCCGCGCGAGTACATCCGCGCGAGGAACGGAGTTACCGTACCGTCCGTCCCCGTTCCTCCCCGGAGGCCGCGCGATGAAGACCCGCACCGAGACCGACAGCCTGGGCCCCGTCGAGGTTCCCGCCGACCGCCACTGGGGTGCGCAGACCGAGCGCTCGCGCCGCAACTTCCCGATCGGCGGCGAGCGCATGAACCCGCGGCTGATCCACGCGCTCGCGATCATCAAGGAGGCCGCGGCGCGGGTCCACGCGGAGCTGGGGCTGATCGACCCGGAGGTCGCCGAGGCGATCGCCGCCGCCGCGCGCGAGGTCGCGGAGGGGGCGCTCGACGACCACTTCCCGCTCGTCGTCTGGCAGACCGGGTCGGGCACCCAGACCAACATGAACGTCAACGAGGTGATCGCGCACCGCGCCGGCGAACGGCGCGGCGGCGGCCGGCGCGTCCACCCCAACGACGACGTCAACCGCGGCCAGAGCAGCAACGACGCCTTCCCGGCCGCGATGCACCTGGCCGCCGCCGCGGAACTGGGGGAGAACACGCTCCCGGCGCTGCGGCACCTCGCGGCGCGGCTGGCGGACAAGGCCCGCGCCTTCGACGATCTCGTCAAGATCGGCCGCACCCACCTGATGGACGCCGTCCCGCTGACTTTGGGGCAGGAGATCTCGGGCTGGGGCGCGCAGTTGGAGATCGCGATCGCAGCGATCGAGGCGGCGCTCGGCCCGGTCTACGAGCTGCCGCTGGGCGGGACCGCGGTCGGAACCGGGCTCAACGCGCACCCCGAGTTCGCGGCCCGCGCGATCGCGCGCCTGGCCGAGACGACCGGGCGGCCGTTCCGGCCGGCGCGCAACCGGTTCGCCGGGATCGCCGGGCACGAACCGCTGGTCGCGCTGTCGGGGGCGCTGAAGACCGCGGCGACCGCGCTGACCAAGATCGCCAACGACGTGCGCCTCCTGGCCTCGGGGCCGCGCGCCGGGCTCGGCGAGCTCGCGCTCCCGGCCAACGAGCCGGGCAGCTCGATCATGCCCGGCAAGGTCAACCCGACCCAGGCCGAGGCGCTGGTGATGGTCGCGGCGCAGGTCGTCGGCAACGACGTCGCGGTGGCGCTGGGGGCGATGGGGGGACAGCTCGAGCTGAACGCCTGCAAGCCGCTCATCGCGCGCAACGTGCTGGAGAGCGCGCGCCTGCTGGGCGACGCCGCGCGCTCGTTCGCCGACCGCTGCGTCGCGGGGCTGGAGCCCGACCGCGCGCGGATCGCCGAGCTGGTCGAGCGCTCGCTGATGCTGGTCACCGCGCTCAACCCGGTGATCGGCTACGACGCCGCGGCCCGGGCCGCGAAGAAGGCCCACGCCGAGGGGCTCACGCTGCGCGAGGCGCTCGTCGCGCTGGGCCTCCTGAGCGGCGAGGAGTTCGACCGCGCGGTGCGGCCGGAACGGATGGCGCGGCCGTGAGCGCGGCCGGGAGCGCGCGCCGGACGGCGCGCTACGCCGGGACGGGCGGCTGCGGACTGGTGGCGAGCCGCCGCAGGTAGAGCCGCAGCTCGCGCGGCTGGATCGGCTTGGGGAGGTGGCCGTCCATCCCGGCGGCCAGGCACTCCTCGCGGTCGCGCTCCATCGCGCGCGCGGTCATCGCGACGATCGGGACCCGGCCGCCGCGCACCGTCTCGATCGCGCGGATCGCGCGGGTCGCGGCCAGCCCGTCCATCTCGGGCATCTGGACGTCCATCAGCACGACGTCGAACGGGCCGCGCCCGTAGGCCTCGACCGCCTCGCGGCCGTTGGCCACCACGGTCACGGTGTGCCCGGCCTTCTCCAGCAGCCGCGTGACCAGGCGCTGGTTCACGGGGTGGTCCTCGGCCACCAGGACCGAGAGCGGGCGCGAGATCCCGCCGGTCGAAGCGCTCTCGTCGACCTCGTAGGCGCGGGCGGGCGCGGGCACGCCCATCGCCTCGACCAGCGCGCGCCGCAGCTCGGCGGCGGTGACCGGCTTGGTCAGCAGCGAGCTGCGGCCGGGCTCGGTCTGGGGCAGGCCGCCGGTGTGGGGCGCCAGCACCGCGAGGTAGACGGTGTGCAGCGCCGCCAGCCGCGGGTCGTGGGAGAGCGCCCGCGCGAAGGCGAAGCCGGGCTCGCTCCCGAGCCGCTCGTCGACCAGCGCCAGGACGTACGGGTCGTGCTCCTCGAGCGCCCGGGCCAGCACGGCCCGCGCGTCCTCGGAGGAGTTCGCGCCGCCGGCCCGCAGACCCCATTCGGAGAGCTGCGCGACGAGCTGGGCGCAGGCGGTCGCGTTGTCGTCGACGACCAGCACGCGGGCGCCCGAGAGCGTCGCCAGGTCGCGGTCCGTGGCCGGCTCGCCGGTCGCGTCGGCGATCCCGAAGCGCATCGTCAGCTCGAAGGTGCTGCCCCGGCCCGGCTCGCTCTGGACCCGCAGGTCGCCGCCCATCAGCTCGGCCATCCGGCGCGAGATCGTCAGCCCCAGGCCGGTGCCGCCGTAGCTCCGGGTGTGCGAGCCGTCGACCTGGCGGAACGGCTCGAAGATCAGCGCCAGCTTCTCGCGCGGGATCCCGATCCCGGTGTCGCGCACGGTGCAGGCCAGCAGCACGTCGTTCTCGCCGCGCTCGCGCGCCGCGACCTCGATCGCGACCTCGCCGCGCGCGGTGAACTTGATCGCGTTGCCGACCAGGTTGACCAGCACCTGGCGGAACCGGCCCTCGTCGCCGATCAGCCTATCGGGGACGTCGGGCGCGACGCGGAAGACCAGCTCCAGTTCCTTCTCGAAGGCGTGGCAGGCCAGCCCCTTGACCGCGTCGCCCAGCCGCTCGCGCAGCGGGAACTCCTCCTGGCGCAGCTGCAGCTTCCCCGCGTCGACCTTGGACAGGTCGAGGATGTCGTTGAGCAGGCGCAGCAGCGAGTGGGCCGAGAGCTTGACCAGGTCGAGGTACTCGCGCTGCTCGGGCGACAGTTCGGTCCCCAGCGCCAACTCGGTCATCCCGATGATGCCGTTCATCGGGGTGCGGATCTCGTGGCTCATCGTCGCCAGGAACTCGCTCTTGGCGCGGTTGGCGGCCTCGGACTGCTCGCGCGCGGCCTGCAGCTCGAGGTTGGCCGCCGCGAGCTGCTCCGCCTGGCGCCGCAGCTCGACCGTCCGCCCGGCAACGCGCTCCTCGAGCATCCGGTTCTGGCGGTTCAGCTTGAGGATCCGGGCCAGGTAGACGCCCGAGAAGAGCGCGACCGCGAGCGAACCGACCAGCAGGTAGAAGGCCCAGGTCTCGTGGAGGATCGGCGGGACGACGATCGCCTGCGCCGCGCCGGACTCGCTCCAGCGTCCGGCGGCGTTGCTGGCCACGACGCGGAAGGTGTACTCGCCCGGCGGGAGGTTGGTGTAGAACGCGGTGCGCCGGTCGCCGGCGTCGACCCAGTCCTTGTCGTAGCCCTCGAGGATGTAGCGGTAGCGGACCTTCTCGGGCGCCTTCAGCGAGATCCCGACGTAGCCGATCTCGAGGTCGCGCACGCCGGCGGGCAGCTTGGACGTGGCGGCCGGCGGCTGGACCTGGTGGCCGGCCTCGATCCGCTCGATCAGCACCTGTGGCGGGACGCCGCCCGCGGAGTCGCGGGACGGGTCGGTCACGACGATCCCCTTGACCGTCGGGAACCAGATCCGGCCGTCCGCCCCGCGCGTCGCGGCGGGCTGGTAGCCGCCGTTGCACTCGGCGCTGCGCATCCCGTCGGCGGTGCCGAAGGCCTGGCCGGCGGGATACGGCGCCTGGCCGGCCGCCATCGCGTCGAAGGCGCGCTTGGGCATCCGGAAGACGCCGCGGTTGGAGGCCAGCCAGAGCGCGTCGCGCCCGTCGTCGACGATCGAGAAGACGATGTCGTCGAAGAACCCGTTGCCGGCGTCGACGTGATCGAGCTGCTCGCCGCGCAGGCGGGCCAGTCCGCCGCCGTCGGTCCCGATCCAGAGCGTGCCGTCGGGCTCGGCGTAGAGCGCGAGCACGCGCGCGGAGGGCAGCCCCTCGGCCAGCGACCAGGTCCGCTCGCGGCCGTCCTTCAGCGCGACCAGCCCGTCCCCCTCGGTGCCGATCCAGAGCGTCCCGTCGGGGCGCTCGAGCAGGGCCCGCACCGTGCGGCCCACCGTCCGGGGCGGGGAGCAGGCGAAGAACCGCCCGCCGTCCTGGCACTGCAGGTCGCCGCGGTCGTCGTAGCCGATCCACAACCCGCCCGCCGCGCGCGGGGCGATCGCGTTGATCCGGCGCGGCCGGAGCCCGTCGCGGGCGGTGAAGACGCGGATCGCGCCGGAGGGGTCGATCCGCAGCAGTCCTTCCTGCGAGAGTCCGGCCCAGATGACGCCGTACGGGTCCTCGGCGATCGCGCCGACGATCGCGCCGTCGACCCCGGACCCGGAAGGGATCTCGATCCGCCGGACGTGCCCCCGCTCGATCACCGCCAACCCGCCGCCGTTGGTTCCGACCCAGAGCCGCCCGCGCCGGTCCTCGAAGACGGTCCAGGCGTCGTCGACCGGCAGCCCCTGCTTGCGCGTCAGGGTCGTGAAAGCGCCGTCCGAGAAGCGGTGCAGGCCGCCGCCGTCGGTCCCGACCCACAGGTTCCCCTCGCGGTCGATCCCGAGCGCGATGACGTCGTCGTGCGCGAGCCCCTCCGGCGTGCCGAAGTGCTCGAAGCGGCCGTCCTTCAGCCGCGCCACGCCGCCCCCCTGGGTTCCGGCCCAGACCATCCCCTCGGCATCCTCGGCCAGCGCCTGGACGCGCGTGCGGCGCAGCCCCGCGGCTTCGCCGAAGTGCGTCACCTGGCCCCGGTGCAGCCGGCCGAGCCCGTCGTCGGTGCCGAACCAGAGCGAGCCGTCGAGCGCCGCCATCACCGCGTGGATGTCGGCGGCCGGCACGCCCTGGTCGGGGCCGACGGGGTGGAACCGCCCCTTCTCCCAGCGCGCCAGCCCGGCCGCGGTGGCGACCCACAGGCCGCCGTCGGGGGCCAGCGTGAGCGCACGCACCCGGTCGTCGGGCAGCCCCTCGGCGCGCCGGAAGCGGGTGACCTTGCGCCCCTTCAGGCGAGCCAGCCCGGCGTCGGCGGTCCCGATCCAGATCGAGCCGTCGGGCGCCGCGGCGAGCGCGACGATCTGCTCGCTGGGCAGCCCCTCGGGCAGTCCGAAGCGGGCGAAGCCGTGGTCCGTCCGCCGCACCAGGCCGCCCTCGGTCCCGATCCAGATCTCGCCGTTCGAGCCGATCGCGAGCGAGGTGATGGTGTGGGTGCTGAGCGCCGGGGTGTTGCGGCGGTTGAAGACCTGGAAGGACGCGCCGTCGAAGCGGACCAGCCCCTCCTGCGTTCCCAGCCACAGGTAACCGAAGCGTCCCTGCGCGATCGCGGTCACGGAGTTCTGCGGGAGCCCCTGCTCGGCGTTCCAGCCGCGCTGCGTGAACTGCGTCACGCCGCGCTCGGGGTCGAGCGCCAGCGCGGCCGGGCCGGCAGCGAGCGCGCACGCGACGACGGCGAGCGCGCGGCGCACGGCGCGCGTGCCGGGGCGGCGGCGGATCGTGGAAAACGCCATCTCGATCGGGTCCCGAGGCCTCTGGGCGGCCCTGGGCCGCCGATCCGAATATGGGTCGCGGGGGGCGGAAAGGCCCGGACGGGGGCGGGCGCCCACGGTGGCCGCAAGCCTGTTGGCGCCGCTCGCCCGTCGGGGCCTGGATCGGCGTTGGCCCGCCGCGAGCCGCGGGCTGGTGTGGGGACGCAGCGGGCGTACCGCGGACTCGATCTTAAGTTATTGCATCTGTGCGGGTTAGGAGGGGTACAACAACACGCTCGCGGCCACCGTGGGTTAGGAGGGCTGGCCCCGATCCCCCACCAGCCGGCCGTACTCCCCCCCCCGCGCCAGCAGCTCCTCGTGCGTCCCCTCCTCGACGATCCGGCCGCCGGAGAGCACGAGGATCCGGTCGGCGTGGCGGATCGTGGAGAGCCGGTGGGCGATCACGAGGCTGGTCCGGCCCGCGGTCAGCCGGGCCAGCGCCCGCTGCAGCAGCAGCTCGGTCTCGGAGTCGACGTTCGCCGTCGCCTCGTCGAGGATCAGCAGCGGGGCGTCGCGCACCAGGGCGCGGGCGAAGGAGAGAAGCTGGCGCTCGCCGGCCGACAGGGTGCGCCCCCCCTCCTCGAGCGGCGCGTCCAGCCCCCCGAGGCGCTCGACCAGCGGCTCGAGCCCGACCGCGGCCAGGCACTCGCGGACCCGCGCCTCCGGCACCTCGAGCCCGAGCGTCGCGTTCTCGCGCAGCGAGCCGGCGAAGACCACGACGTCCTGCGGCACGGCCGCCATGCCGCCGCGCAGCTGTTGCAGGGCGTAGTCCCGCGCGTCGCGGCCGTCGATCAGCACCCGCCCCGCGTCCGGGTCGTGGACCCGCGAGACCAGCTTGGCGACGGTCGTCTTCCCTGCCCCGGTGTCGCCGACCAGCGCGACCATCTCGCCGCGCCCGGCTTCGAAGTCGATCCCGTCGAGCGCCGGCCGCAGCTGGCCCGGGTAGGTGAAGCGGACGCCCTCGAAGCGGACCGTCCCCTCGCGCACGCGCAGCGCCGGGTCGGCCTGCGGAAGGTCCGCGATCGCCGGGCGCGCGTCGAGCACCGCCGCGATCCGCTCGGCCGCGGTCAGCGCGGCCTGGATCGTGTTGAACTTCTCGGTCAGGTTCCGCACCGGGATCCAGAGCCGCGTCGTGTACTGCAGGAAGGTGAGCAGCAGCCCGACCGAGATCGCGCCGGACGCCACGCGCTGCTGGCCGACCACGAGGACCAGCGCCGTCGCCAGCGCCGTGACCGTCAGCATCGCCGGGCGCAGCAGGGCCCAGGCCCGCACGACCTCGGTGATCGAGGCCTGGTGCGCGTCGGTCAGGGCGGCGAACTCGGCGCGGCGCCGCGGCTCGGCGCGGTAGAGGTGGTTCTCGCGCATCCCGGCCAGGTTCTCGGCCAGCCAGGCGTTCATCCGCGACTGGACCGCCGCGTTGGTCCGCAGCGGCCCCCGCGCCAGCCGGCGGTAGCCCCACGCGATCGCCACCAGCGGCGGGAAGGTCCCGACCAGGATCACCGCCAGCGGGACGTCCAGCGCGCACATCACCGCCCCCAGCACGACGACGAAGAACAGGTCGCGCACCCCCTGGGCGAAGGCGTCGGAGAACAGCTCCGCCAGGGCCTGGACGTCGAAGGTGGTGCGGTTGACCAGCCGGCCGACCGGGTGCACCGCGAACCAGCCGGCATCCATCCCGGTGATCCGGCGGAAGACCTCGACCCGGATGTCGTGGACGATCGCCTGGCCCAGCCACTGCACGATGTAGGAGGTCACGACCGCGATCGCCCAGCGCAGCGCCCAGGCCAGGAAGATCAGCAGGCCCAGCCCCCCGACCAGCGCCGCCCGGGGGCCGATCGCGGCGAGCAGGCGGCCCAGGGCGTCGGCGGCGGCGAGCACCGCGTGCTCGAACGGCGAGCCGGGGCGCGGCGCGCCGGTCAGCCGGTCGACCGCCAACCCGATCACCCAGGCCGGCAGCGTCATCGTCAGCGCCTCGGCCAGCGCCAGCAGCAACGCCGCCGCGACCAGCCCCGGGTGGGGCCCCAGCGACCGCGCGAAGCGGCGCAGCAGCGCCGAGTCGAGCAGCCGGGACTCGACCCGCTCCTCGGCGATCATCCGCTCCAGCACGGGATCGCGTGGCGCGGGGGCGGCGCGGCCGCTCACGGCGCGCCCTCCTCGATCCGGGCCTGGGCCCGCGCCACCGCGGCGTACCAGCCGCCACGCGCGAGCAGCTCGGCGTGCGTGCCGCGCTCGGCCACGCGTCCGCCGTCGAGCACCAGGATCTCGTCGCAGCGCCGGACGGCGCGGACCCGCTGGCTGATCACGATCCCGCTGCGACCCGCCAGCGCCTCGTCGAGGTTGGCCAGGATCTCGGCCTCGGTCGCGGCGTCGACCGCGGCCAGGCAGTCGTCGAGCACCAGCACGCGCGGCGCGGCCCCGACCGCGCGGGCGATCGCCAGCCGCTGGCGCTGGCCGCCCGAGAGGTTGACCCCCCGCTCGCCAAGCAGCGTGGCGTAGCCCTCGGGCAGCGCCTCGATCTCGTCGTCGATCGCGGCCAGCCGCGCCAGGCGCCGGGCGTCGCGCGCGTCGAGCGCCGCGGCCAGCGCGATGTTGCTCAGCACGGTGTCGCCGAACAGGAAGGTCTCCTGCGGCGCCACCGCGATCGCGCCGCGCAACGAGGCGAGCGTCAGCCGCCGGACGTCCACGCCGTCGAGCCGGATCGCGCCCGGCGGCGGCTCGTAGAGCCGGGCCAGCAGCGCGGCCAGGGTCGACTTGCCGCCCCCGACCGGGCCGATCACGCCCAGCGTCCCGCCCGCCGGCAGCGTGAACGAGACGCCGTCGAGCGCGGGGGCGGCGGCCCCGGCGTAGCGGAAGGTCAGGTCCCTGACCTCGAGCCGCCCCGGCCCCGCCGCCTCGACCGCGTCCGGCGCGTCCTCGATCTCGACCGGCTCGGCCAGCAGCGCGTCGACCCGCTCCAGCGACTTGCGGCCGCGCTGCATCAGCGAGACGGCCCAGCCGAAGCCGATCATCGGTCCGGAGAGCTGGCCCACCAGGTAGAGGAACGCGGTGAAGGCGCCGACCGAGAGTGCCCCCTGGGCCATCTGCACGCCGCCCGCGACCAGCACGAAGAGCGTCGAGAGCCCCAGGAAGAACTCGAGCGAGGGGTCGAACAGGCTGCGGATCCGCGCCAGCCGCAGGTTGAGCGCGAAGTGCCGGCGCGAGTCGGCGGCGAAACGCGCGCGCTCGAAGTCCTCGCGCGCGAACCCCTGCAGCACGCGGATCCCGGCGTAGGTCTCGCGGGCCCGCTCGGTCAGCCGCGCCAGGTCCTCCTGGACCGCCCCGAAGCGCGCGAACTCGGCGTGCGAGAAGCGGTGCGTGAAGAGCGCGATCGCCGGCAGCGGGAGCAGCGCCGCCAGCGTCAGCGGGACCGACAGCGTGGCCATCGTCCCCAGCACGAGGCCGACCAGCAGCACGGTGTCGATGAGCAGCAGCACCCCCGGTCCCAGCGCCATCCGCAGGGCCTGGGTGTCGGAGGTGGCGAGCGACATCAGGTCCCCGGTGCGCGAGCGGTCGTAGAACGGCCGCGCCAGCCGCAGCAGGTGCTCGACCAGCGCGCGCCGGACCCCCTGCACGACCCGGTGCGACGGGACCGAGACGTTCATCAGCATCGGGTAGCGGAACAGGTTGGAGACCAGGGCGATCGCCACGTAGGCGGCGATCGCGGCGCCCACCGACCGCGTCGCGCCGGTCAGCCCGAGCCAGCCCAGCAGCCGCGGGACGGCGGCGGGCTGACCGGTCGAAGCCGCCGCGACCCGGTCGATCGCCACCGCCAGGAAGAGCGGGGCCAGCACGTCGGTCAGGTTGACGACCAGCAGCGAGAGCAGGCCGAAGGCGTAGCGGCCGCGCTCGGGGCGCAGCAGCTGGACGAGGCGGCGCGGGGCGGGGGCGATCGGCATCGGGAGGCGACCGTACAGGGTAGCCCGTTCGGCCCGCGCGCTCCCGCGGGGAGGGACGGGGCTGCGGATCCTCCCGGACCCGGCCGGAGTGGCCCGTGGGCCCGCGCCGGACCTAGCTTCGCCTCGCACGGCCGGCACCCGTGGGGGGGGCGGCGGCCGGTGCACAGGGGGGCCCGTGCGGCTGCGCACCCGAGCGCTGCTGATCCTGGTCCTGCCCGCGGCGGCGCTCGCCGCCGGGGTGGCGGCCCTGTCGGCGAGCGGACTGCTGGCCGGGCAGGAGCGGCTCGAGCGCGCGCTCTTCGCCCAGCGCGTCTCGCTGGTCGCCTCGGCCTTCGCGGCCGAGGAGGCCCGGCTGCGGGCGAGCGCACGCGACTGGGCCAACTGGGACGACGTCGAGCGCTTCCTGGCGTCGCGCGACGCGGGCTTCGTCCGCGAGAACCTGACCCCCAGGGCCCTCGACAACCTCGAGATC
>CAYZDB010000026.1:0-16258 GCA_964476985.1 uncultured Acidobacteriota bacterium
TAGGCCGGGATGTTGGGGAGGATCAGCGCGACGCGGTCCCCGCGCCGGACGCCGAGCGCGGCGAGCGAGCCGGCGAAGGCGTCGGCCGCGCGCTTCAGCCCGCGGTAGTCGAGGCGCGCGCCGTAGAAGAGCGTGGCGGTCCCGCGCGGATGGCTCCGCGCCGCCTGCTCGAGCAGGCCGTAGAGGTGGTCCGCGGGAAGCGGGACCTCGCGCGGCACCTCGGCGTCGTAGTGGCGAAGCCAGGGCTGTTCGTTCACTCCATCCGTCCCGTCTTCCCCCCTCAGGGCGTCAACCCCTCCGGCACCCCGCCCGGGAAGACCATGCGGATCGCCTCTTCGATCGTCTGGATCCGGTTCCCGGTGCTGGGGTGGGTGCTGAAGAACTCCGGCGGGGCCTCGCCGCCGGAGGAGTCGGCCAGGATCCGCTGCACGCCGATCATCGCCCGCGGATCGAAGCCGGCCTGCGCCATGAAGCGCACCCCGAGCGCGTCGGACTGCAGCTCGTCCTCGCGGCCGTAGGACATGTTGACCATCTGCCCGACCATCTGCGCCATCCGCGCGCCGTCGGCACTGCCCGAAGCGACGAGCACGGCTCCGGTCAGCCCCTCGGTCAGCTGCTGCTTGGCGATCCGCTGCGCGCCGTGCCGGGCGACGACGTGGCCGACTTCGTGTCCCAGCACGCCGGCCAGCTGCCCCTCGGTCTGGAGCTTCGACAGCAGCGCGTAGGTGATGAAGACCTGGCCGCCCGGCAGCGCGAAGGCGTTGACCGTCCGCGGGTCGGCCAGCAGGTGGAAGTCGAACTGCCAGTCGGTCTTCCCGGCGTCGCTGGCCGCGACGATCTTCCGGCCGACCGAGTCGACCAGCGCCTGGAGCCTGGGATCGGGCAGTTCGCCGCCGTGCTGCGCCATCATCTCGGGCATGGCCTGCAACCCGAGCGCGATCTCCTGGTGCGGCGTCAGCGCGATGTGCTGCTGTTCGCCGGTGACCGGGTTGTACTCGGTCGAGCACTGGTAGGAGAAGAAGGCGAAGGCGACCATCGCGAGCGCGAAGAGGATCCGCGGCCAGGGGTTGCTGCGCGGGGCGGGGGAGGTCCGCATCGGGCGGTAGTAGGCGCGGCCGTCGCCGGCGTAGATCGTGCGCATCGCGTCACCCCCTCCGCGGCGCGTCGCCGTCGGCCGGCTCGAAGCGCTCGACCTCGAGCGCCTCGTAGAGCCCTCCCACGACCGCCCCGAACACGACGTGCGACAGCAGGTAGCCGCGGCCGTTCATCGCGAAGAACTGGGGGAAGAAGCGGGTCAGCGAGTAGAACACGATCAGGTAGAGCGCCAGCCCCAGCGCCGCGCCCCCGAGGATCCCGACGATCAGCCCCCAGCGATGCAGGACCCAGGCCACGAGCAGTGCGAACAGGATCGCGACCGCGAAGTTGACCAGCAGGGCGGCGGCGAGGGCCGCCGCGTCGAAGGTGGCGGGCGGGGCCAGCACCTTCGGCCCCAGCACGATCGAGGCCAGCAGGCGCACCTGCACCCACGCGTTGCCGCCGGCGATCGCCGGCGTCACGAAGAGGTTCATCAGGAGATAGACCGCTCCGCCGACGAGGCCCGCCCAGGCGGCGGCGCTCCAGTCGACGAGTTGAACCAGGCGGTCGCGGGACTCGAGCCGGGCCAGGACCATCTCCCCTCCTTTCCTGCGCCGGGGGAGTATCGCCAGTCCGCCCGGCGCGATCAACGGTGGCGGCCTGCGCGGCCCGGGGCGGCGCGCGCTCTCAGTCGCGGTCGAAGTGGGGCAGCTCGTCCGGGATCGGGATCGAGAGCTCCACGAACCCGGCGAACTCGCCGTCCACGAACCACGGCAGCTGGTGGATCACCTTCTTCTGCCCGGCCTTGCGGATCGTGTAGCTGTTGGACTGCCGGTCGCGGTACAGGCCCAGCGTGATCGTGCGGGCCGGCTCCGGGTGGCAGTCGAAGACGCTGCGGCCGATCAGCGCGGCCCCCCCGTCGGCGGCGAAGGTCTCGACCGAGCGCGGGTTCATCTCCGTGATCGTCCCGTCGGCGGCCGTCACCGTGATCGCGACCCGGACCCCGTCGACCCACGCCCCGCTCTGCTCGCTCATCGCTCCGTTCCTCCTCTACCCGGGCGGCACGACCAGCACCGCGGCCCGCACGCGGTGGCGCAGCTGGTCCGCGGTCGTCCCCAGCACCAGGTCGCGCAGCCAGCGGTGGCCGTGGCCGCCCAGGATCACCAGGTCCGCGTCGAACTCCCCGGCCAGCCGCGCCAGCTCGCGGACCGGGTGCCCCATCCCCAGCCCGGTTTCGACCGCGAAGCCGTGCCCGCGCAGCTGCTCGGCGAAGGCCTCGAGGCGCGCGGCGTCGGCCGCGGTCTCCTCGTCCTGGGCCATGCCCCCGAGGTGCTGGGCCACGGGGCTTTCGACGACGTGGAACAGCGCGATCGCCGGGCGCGCGGTGCCGACCAGGCGCAGCGCCTCGGCCAGCAGCCGTTCCTCGCGGCCGGAGAAGTCCATCGCGATCGCGACGCGGCGGTAGGGCTCGGGCGGCGTCAGCGGCATGATCTCCCTCGCCTGGTGGATCGCGATCGCGCGCGGCGTCGGCGCCAGGCCGAGCGCGCGCCGGACCCACGGTTCCAGCGTGATGTAGAGCAGGAGCGTCCCGATCGCGAGGCCGGCCGCAACCGCGACGAGCAGGGCGGCGGGGCCGGCGCGCTCCGTCCAGGCGCGCGCGGCGTCGGCGACCAGCTTCAGGTTGAGCGCGACGATCACGGCGGCGACGGTCCAGGCTGCCAGCTTCGCGAGCGGTCCGATCGCAAAGTTCCGCATCCGCGCGCGGTCGGAGCAGAAGTGGATCAGCGGGATGACCGCGAACGGCAGCTGCAGCGAGAGGATCACCTGCGAGAGGACCAGCAGCTCGCCGGTCGCCGTCTCGCCCGACCAGCCGATCACCAGCAGGGCCGGGATCACGGCCGCGGCGCGCGTGATCAGCCGCCGCAGCCAGGGGCGGATCCGGATGTTGAGGTACCCCTCCATCACGATCTGCCCGGCCAGCGTCCCGGTCACGGTCGAGCTCTGGCCGGAGGCCAGCAGCGCCAGCGCGAAGGCGACCGGCGCGATCTGCGCCCCCAGCAGCGGCTCGAGCAGGCGGTGGGCGTCCTGGATCTCGGCAACCTCGGTGTACCCGGCGCGGTGGAAGACCGCGGCCGCCATCACCAGGATCGCGGCGTTGATGAAGAAGGCCAGGTTGAGGGCCAGCGTCGAGTCCAGCACGTTGAGCCGCAGCGCGCTCCGCACCTGCGCTTCCGAGCGCCCGACGCGCCGCGTCTGGACCAGCGCCGAGTGCAGGTAGAGGTTGTGCGGCATCACCGTGGCGCCCAGGATCCCGATCGCGATGAAGAGCGCGCCGGAATCGGGCAGCGAGGGGACGAGCCCGCCCGCGACCCCGCCCCAGTCGGGCCGCGCCAGCACGATCTCGACCAGCATCCCCATCCCGATCATCCCGACCAGCCCGACCACGACCAGCTCCAGCTTGCGGATCCCGAAGCGCGAGAGCGCCAGGAGCAGCAGCGTGTCGGCCGCGGTGATCAGCACGCCGGCGGTCAGCGGCAGGCCGAACAGCAGCTGCAGTGCGATCGCCGAGCCGATCACCTCGGCCAGGTCGGTCGCGGTGATCGCGATCTCGGCCAGGCCGTAGAGGGCGAGGTTGACCCAGCGCGGGTAATGCTCGCGGTTGGCCTGCGCCAGGTCGCGCCGCCCGGCGATTCCCAGCCGCGCCGCCAGCCCCTGCAGCAGCACGGCCATCAGGTTCGACATGAGCAGGACCCAGAGCAGCGCGTAGCCGTAGCGGCTGCCGCCGGCCAGGTCGGTCGCCCAGTTGCCGGGGTCCATGTAGCCGACCGAGACCATCAGCGCCGGGCCGGCGATCGCGAACCAGCGCCGCCAGCCCGGGCCGCGCGGCAGCTCGACCGACTCGTGCACCTCGGAGAGCGAGGGGGACGAGGGGCGTCCGGGCGGGGCGGGGGTCTCGCTCATCCGCGGCATCCTAGCCCGGGCGCCTCCCGCCCCGCGCGATTATTTCCGCGGCCGCGCTACGGCCCCTCCTGCCCGCAAGGGTTGACGCCGCGCACCAGGTAGAAGCGCGTCGCGGGGTCCTGCTGCTGGTCGAGGTCCTCGTAGACCAGGCTGGAGGTCGTCGCCAGCAGCGAGAAGCCGCCTGCCTGCGGGGTCAGCGAGCGGTAGACGCGATAGCCGGTCGCGCCCGCCGCGGCCGGCCAGGCCAGCCGGACGTGCGCGTGGTTCGCGAGCACGGCCGCGAGCGGCAGCACCGCGGAGGGGAGCGGCCGGCTCGTGGTCTGCTCGACGGGCGCGTAGACCGCGTTGGCGTCGGTGACGCCGCCGTTGGCCGGGCCGCCGCCGCAGGTCTCGTCGTTCTCGGCGCGCACCAGGTAGTAGAGCGTGCCGGCCGGCGCGGTGGCGTCGGCGTACGAGAGCGACTTCAGGCCGGAGGCGATCCGGTGCGCGGCATCGGCGGGGAAGCCGGGGGCGGGGCCGCGGTAAACCGCGTACGAGCCCGGCGCGCCGCTCCCCCAGGCGACGGCCGGCTCCCACGAGACGGTCACCCCGCTCGCCGAGCAGGCGTTGTCGTCGCGCGCCGCGGCCGCCCCGGCGAACGACGGGGCCTGGGCGCAGCCGCCGCACGCGGCGTAGTCCGGCGTCGCGGCGTCCTTGAAGATCACGTCGTCGACGTTCCAGCCGGAGCCGGTCCCCAGGATCGAGTTCTGCCGGAACTCCAGCCTGAGACTGCTCCGCCCGTCGGCGTCGGCCGAGACGTCGTAGCGCTGCACCGTGTAGTCCGCGTCCGAGACCGCCTGCAGCGCGGAGCGGTAGACGGCCCCGCACGAGCCGGCGCAGAGGTAGATCGACGCGTCGTCGCCGGGCCCGGCGTTGAGCTGGCGGTGCACGATCAACTCGGTCCGCCGCCAGGCCGAGGCGTTGAGCGTCGGCGAGGTGGCCTTCTCGCTCGACCCGGCCTCGTAGTCGCCGGGGGCCGCCCCGCGGCCGGAGAGGTCGTGGCCCATGATCTTCGCGTTGTTGTAGGGCGCCGCCGGGTCGGGGACGCCGAAGCTCGCGCCGCCCCGGCCCTGCGGCGCGCCGATCTCCCACTCCCCCTGCAGCGTCCAGCCGGACGCCGCCCCCTCGAAGGTCTCGCGCCAGTAGAGGCCCGGGATCGTCCAGGTGCGGAAGGCGTGCGGCGCTCCGCCCGCGTCGGCGGTCGCGACGTTGCCCGCCGCGTCGGCGCTCTCGACCCGCAGGTAGACCGGCTGGCAGCTGTCGAACTGGTTGAGCGTGACGGCGTGCGCCGTGACCGCGCCGGGGAGGCTCGCGACCTGTCCCAGCGCCGGGGTCGTGCCCCAGCGCACGACGGTGTCGCCCGGCTCGTCGGTCGTGAAGCGCACCGTGGCGCGGGCGTTGGTCAGCGCGTCAACCACCAGGCCGGTGATCGCCGGCCCGCGGCAGTCGGCGCGCGCGGTCGCGGTCCGCCAGCCGGCGCTGCCGTGCCCGTCGTCGGCGTCGGCGTAGCTGACCGTGAGCGCGTCGCCGTGCCCGGCCTGGAGCCGTCCGTCCGGCGCCGGGGACCCCGGCGCCAGCGCGATCGCGCCGGCGAAGCGCGGCGAGTCGGCGCCGTCCTCGGTGACGATCACCGTCTCCGGCAGCGCCTCGGTCGTGCTGGCGAGCGACACCACGGCCGTCTCGACCGCGCCCGGGTCGCGGTTCAGGTCGACGTCGACGACCGCGAAGGAGAGGGCCGTCCCGCAGCGCGGCGCGGCCTGGTCGATCGTGACGGTCCCGGTGCGGCAGGTCTCGAGCCCGCCGCCGAAGTTCCCCAGGGTCAGGAAGCGGTGGTACGCCCCCCCGGCGTCGTCGACGGCGGCGTTGCCGGCCAGGTCGGTGGAGCGCACGGAGAAGCGGTAGACGGTGCAGGGTTCGAGGCCCGACAGCGTGACCGCGTGCGCCGTCGTCAGCGTCGCCGCGGCGGCGGTGGACTGCGGCGGCACGCGGGGGCCCCAGGTCACGAGACCGTCCGAGGCTTCGTCGGTCTGCCAGGTGATCGTCGCCTCGCGGTCGGTGATCGCGCTCGCCCCGACGGCGGAGATCGCCGGCGCCGCGCAGTCGCCGGCCGCGTCCGCGCGGCGCGCGATCCCGGTCCCGCCCTCGCCGTCGTCGGCGTCGGTGTACTCGGCGGTGATCGCGTCGCCGGTGGCAATCGAGAGCTGCCCGTCGCCGGCCACGGCGGGCCCGGCCGTGGTGATGAGCGAGCCGCCGTACTGGCCGGAACCCGGTCCGGTCTGGGCCAGCGTCAGGAGCTCGGGCTGCGGCTCGCTGGCCGACCAGACGCGCACGGCGACCGTGGCCGGGGCGTTGCCGTCGAGCACGTTGACGCGCAGCAGGACGCCGCAGGCGTAGCGCTCCCGGTCCAGCTCCACCCGCCCCGCCGGCGCGGCCGTGGTGACCGCGACGCAGTCCGAGACCGCGCTCTCGCAGGCGGAGTTGGAGGCCTGCGCCAGCACGCGGTAGTAGAGCGTCCGGCCGGCCGCGACCGCGGTGTCGGTGTAGCTGGTCGTCGGCGAGGCGACGTCGGCGACGATCGTCTGGCCGCGCCCGCACCCGAGGTCGTTGCGCAGCACGCGGTAGCGCGAGGTCCCCGCGACGACGTTCCAGGACAGGCGGACGTCGGCGCCGTTGGGGCTGCCGGACAGGGCCGGCCGCGCCATCGGCGGGCAGGTCGAGGCGCTCTGGTTCGACGCGTCGGTCGGCGCGCCGCAGGCGATCCCGTGGCGCGCGAAGGCGGCGTAGATCGCCGCGGCGTGCGGCGTCCCGTTGGTCAGGTTGCCGTCGTTGTCGTCCTGCAGCCGGAACTTGTGGAACCAGCTGCCGGCGCCGCAGCCGTCGGAGGCCGGGAGCGCGCAGTTGTAGGCGCTGCCGCCCGAGCCGGCGCGCGAGAGGTAGAACAGCTTCTCGGTCAGCTGCCAGGCGCTGGCCGGGTCCACGCCCGACGCCGGCAGGTCGCGCGCCGCCAGGTCCCAGACCGCCTGGGCCGAGACGTAGGCCTCGCAGTGCCCCTCGCGGCCGCAGGGACCGTCGCCGCCCCCGCAGTTCGTCTGCAGGAAGTTGGTCGGCGTCGCCGGGAGCTGGCGCTGGTGCTTGCCCCAGTCCTGGTCGCGGATCCCCGAGCAGTCCAGGCACGGGTCGCCGTAGCCGCTGCAGTTGCCGCCCACGAAGAAGCCGCGCCCGACGCACGATTCCCGCGCCTCCAGGAAGGCGACGATGTCGGCGTAGGCCTCCGACGGGTTGTCGTAGCCGCCGCCGTCGTTGGCGTCGAGTCCGTGGCCCCACTCGTGCACGAACACGCCCTGCAGCTCGCCCGTGTTCCGGCAGCCGCCGCCCGAGCGGTAGAAGTTGACGCTGCCGTTCCAGAAGGCGTTGCAGGTGTTGTTGATGTTGACGTTGTCGACGACCTGCGAGGCCAGCCAGCCGTTGGCCGGCAGCCAGGCGCGTCCCTTCTCCATCACGCGGTTCAGGTGGTAGAACGACGAGCGGGCGGCGTGGGTGTTGCCGGGTGAGCCGCCGGGCGGGACGGCGCAGTCGGTTCCCGGCCCGCTGCCGAAGTCGATGTCGCGCGGGCAGCTCGCCGACGACGAGACCGCGCCGCACTTGTCGGAGACCCGGATGTAGGGGCCGGCGAGCGTCGAGGCGATCGTCCCCGAGCTGCAGCTGAAGACCCCCTGGTCGTTGGCCGTCTGCGTCGTGCCGGCGTCGGCGAAGGGCATCGGGAAGCCGGGCTGCTCGGTCCCCTCGGGCCCGATCCCGTCGTTCGAGAGCGGGAAGATCCCGCCCTTGACCCGCGCGTAGCGGGTGTCGTCGTAGAGCGCGACGATCTCGCCGGTCGCGGCGTCGATGTCGGCGACCCAGGTCGGCGGTTCGTCGGGTACCGCCAGGACGAAGCGCCAGGTCAGCCGGTGCGTCCAGCCGGCGCCGCGCGCGCCGGCCCAGGCCCGCGCGCGGTCGCCGCCCGCCGCGATCGGCAGCAGGTGGAGCAACCCCGGCTCCAGCTCGATGACCTCGTCCGGCGAGCCGATCCCGAGGTAGGCGTCGAGCGCGGCCCGCGCGGCCTCGCGTGCGAGGCGCGGCGCGGTCTCCGCGCGCACCTCCGACCAGCGCGCCGCGCCCAGCGCGACGAACCGGCCCCCGACCAGCTGGAAGTCGTAGCGCGCGCCGTCGACCGGCACGCCGTCCACGACCTGGCGGAAGGAGACGAGGAAGACCCGGTCGCCCGCCGGGCCCGAGGCCGCGCGATCGAGCTCCAGTTGCCCGCCGACGCGGCCGAGCACGACCGGGTTCCGCTCGACGAAGGCGCGTGCCAGCGACTCGAGCTGCTCGAGCCCCGGCGGTTCGCCGGCCGGCCGGCCCGAGGCGTCGACCGGGAACCACTCGATCCCGCGCCCGATCGCGAGCGTCGGCAGGCCCGACCGCTCGTCGATCCAGGCGCTCCAGCCCCCTTCGGCTTCCAGCGCGAGCCGGTCCCAGCCCGCCCGCAGCGGGTCGCCCGCGGCCAGGGTGGCCGCCGGGACGGCCGCGACCCCGGCCACCCTGTCGGGCGGTGCGATCGCCCGCGCGTCGAACCGGGCGGGGGTCTGGCGCGGCGTGAACGCGGCGGCGCAGGGGGCCAGCAGGAGGAGGCAGGCAAGGGCGGCCGCCGGGCGGCACGCCCGGACGGCGCGGAGGAACGAGGGCATCGACCGATCTCCCGGGGGAATGCCAGAAGGGTACGCGGACCGGGGTGGGTCCCTCAGGAAAAAAACGCGGCACGCCCTACGGTTCGACCCGGGGCAGACCCCGCGCTGCGGCGAACTCCTCGCGCACGAGCACGACGGCCAGCCCGTCCGCGTAGACCGGCCGCCAGCCCGGTGCGCGCAGGACGCCGGCGAGCGCGCGGGTGCCCTGGGCGCGGTCGAGCAGGATCGACGGCCAGGGCTCCGCCTCTCCAGGCCGGTGCAGCAGCGCCTCCCATCGCCCGGTGTCGCCCGCGTTCATCGCGCGGACCGCGTCGAGGTAGCGCTCGAACAGCTCGCGCGGCGCGACCTCGAGCCGCGGGTCCATGAAGACCTGCACCCGGCCGCCGCCGTGGAAGAGCGTCAGGTTGGCCTCGCCGACGCTCCAGACGAAGGCGCGGCGCGGCATCCCGTCGCGCACCAGGAACCGCTGCGCGTCGTGGGCGAACCAGTCGCTCCGCTCGCCCAGCCCGAAGCGCCGCCCCTCGCCGGCCCAGCCGTAGAACGCGCCGCTGACGATCGAGACCACCAGCAGCGCCAGCGCGCCCGCCACCAGCGCGCCGGCCCGTCCGGCGGCCCGCGGGCGCGTCGCGTCGCGCGTCCGCCGCCGCTCCTGCCGCGAGCCGGCGTCCCGTACCGCCGCGCGCGCCGCTGCCGCGTCGTGCAGGTTCCAGGCGGTCAGCGTGGCGTAGACCAGCGCGAAGATCCCGGCGTTGCGGGTCGCCCACCAGCCGAACAGCCCGGCCAGCAGCAGCAGCGCGGCGCGGAAGAAGGTCAGGCGGCGCCGCGCGAGGGCCGCCAGCGCGGCCGCCACGCCGAGGCCGAAGGTGAGCAGGAAGGCGAGCACGTACAGGTTGAACGGGTCGCGCGCGACGAAGCCCCAGACCGGGCGCAGCTCCGGGATGTACTGGCGGTAGAAGAGGGGATCCCCGCCCTGGCCGAGGACCACGCCCAGCGGGAAGAGCGCGCCGCGCCACCCGTACGGGTTGGCCACGCAGGCCGCGGCAACGGCCCCCGCGACCGCCCAGCGGGTTCGCGCCGGGGCGCCCGGCTCGGCCGCGAGGAGCGGGAGCGCGCGCGCGGCCGGCGCGTCGAGCGCGGACAGCAGCGCGAGCAGTGGGCCGGCCACGAAGAAGGGGTGGCTGTTGACCCACAGCAGCTGCAGCGCGGGCAGGACCCAGAGCAGCCGCGGCCGCTGCGCGGCGTGGGCCAGGACCGCCAGGAACGCGGCGGTCATGGCCAGCGAGATCATCTCGGGCCGCTCGTACGAGCGCCCGCCCAGCACCACCAGCGGCGCGAGCCACGCCCCCGCCGCCAGCGCCGCGGCCGTCCCCGGCCGCCGCGCGGCGAGCGAAAGCGCCACAGCGAGCGCCGCCAGCGCGGCCTTGGCCAGGACCACCAGCGAGGCGCCGCCCAGCGCGAAGAGCGCGCCGGCGCCCAGCTGGAAGAGCCAGTAGAGGTCGGTCCAGGGCCGGCCGGGCGTCCCCCACAGGAACGGGTCGACGGCGGGGACGCTCCCGGTCTCGCGGATCAGCCGCGCGGCCGCGAGGTGGCCCCAAAGGTCGAAGTCGAACAGCGGGAACAGGCCGAAGAGGAAGGCCACCGCCACCGTGCCGGCGAACAGGACCCAGGACGGCGTGGCCCGCGGCGCGCTCATCGGGGGCGATGATAAGCGCGCCGCGGCGCCGCGGGCGAAGTCGGGGGAGGAGCCGCTGCGGCCGGGGCTACTTCCGGCCCTTCGGGACCTTGTGGCCCGCGATCCGGTCGAGCGTCTCGACGAACCCCTGGGCGGCGGCTGGCATCGGCCACGCCTTGCCCGGCTCGGGGATCAGCACCGCGTCGGCCGGGACGGTCCCCTTGTCGTACAGCAGCTGGTTGTCGCGGTCGGCCGGCTTGACGGAGGTGCCGTTCAGGGCGGCCGACGCCATCAGCCCCTCGTTCGTCGCGTAGACGAAGATCGGCGAGGCGTCGGGGTTCATCGGCGCGCCCGCCTTGGCCCCGTACGGGCCGGCCGCGGCCGAGGCGTTCCCGCCGAACTTCAGCCCGCCCGACACCAGGCTGGATGCGGTCTTCCGGCTGAACATGACGAGCACGACGTTCGACTGCTCGACGCCGATCTGGAAGCCGACCGAGGCCGAAGCGAGCGAGATCATCAGGGGCGGCCCCCACTTGCCGTCCTTCTCGCGGCAGGACATCACCCCCTTGCCCCCCTCGCCGCCGAAGATGAACGCCCCCTTGGTGATGTTCGGGAGCGCCGCGACGCACTCCGCGCCGTGCAGCACGGCGGGCGGGATCTGCTTGTCGCCCGGCGCCGCGAAGGTGGTCAGCACCGAGGTCGCGTCGTTGATCGTCTGCCGGACCTTCTCCGGGACCTCGGCCGCGGAGGCCGGGCCGGCGGCGAGCGCGAGGACGAGGCCGGCGAGCGCGAGTGCCGGCAGGGCAAGATGGCGAGCGGTCATGGGCGGTTCCTCCCGTCCCTCTCTCGGGGACTGGGGCCTAGGGTACTGCAAGGGGCCGCGGGCCGGGAAACGGCGCCCGGCCCGCTCCCGGCGCGCATCCTGTTCGGCTAAACTCCGCACGCCTTCGCGCAGTGCAGGGGACGGTCGACGGAGCACCGCATGGACCAGGCCACCAAGGTCGACAAGGTCGGGAACGTCCTGCTCGCCACCTACCGCCCCGACGCGGTCGAGCGGACCGGCCGCCGGCTCAAGATGGAATACGTCGGGATGGGCTGCGTCTTCGCCTTCATCTGGCTGGTCAGCTTCAGCGGGACCGCGCACTGGACGGAGTCGGCGCTCGCCACCGCCGGGACCTTCTTCCTCTTCCTGGGCCTCAAGAAGAAGACGCGCGACCACCTCGTGACGTCGTTCCTGATGTTCGCCGCCGCGGCGCTGGCGCAGCCGGCCGTGACGGTCCTGCTCTGGGTGCTGCCCTACATGCTCTTCGGGATGTGCGCCTGGGCGATGGAGGGCTACCTCGAGAAGCGGCGCAACCGGATCTTCACCCTCCCGGCGGTCTTCGGCGTGATGGCCTGGGCCACACCGCTCTGGCCGCTGGCCTTCGCCTTCGTTGCGGCCTACCTGCTCGAGACGCGCGACGACGCGCCGGGGCTGCGCCGCAGGCTGGCGCTGGTTGTCGGCGCCTCGGGCCTGGCCGCGGCCGTCGTGACGGTCCTCGCGCCGTGGCGCGGCGATCCGGCGTCCTGGACGCCGGTGCCGCTCGACGCCTGGCACGACCTGCTGCTCGGCGCGGTGGCGCTCCCGGTCCTGCTCTGCCTCGCGTTCTACTGGAAGCAGCTGGCCTGGCCGCACCGCGTCAACGGCCTGCTCTTCACGGCGGTGGCGCCGCTCGGGATCCGGGGGCTGGCGATGTTCGGGGTCGCCGGGACGATCGTGCTGGCCGCGACCGTCTTCCGGCAGAGCGCGGACTCGCTGCGCTGGCGCTCGGCCTTCAAGCACGCCGAGTGGTACTACTTCTGGGTGATCCTGGCGGTCGTCGCGGGGCTCTTCTTCCTCCGGTGAACGCCCCGGTCCTCGTGCTCTTCGCCCACCCGGCGCTCGAGCGCTCGCGCATCCAGCGCCGCCTGCTCGAGGCGATCGAGGGCTGCCCGGGCGTGACCGTGCACGACCTGTACGAGGCCTATCCCGACTTCGACGTCGACGCCCGGCGCGAGCAGGACCTGCTCGCCGCCCACGGCACGATCGTGATGCAGCACCCGCTCTTCTGGTACAGCGCGCCGGCGCTGGTCAAGCAGTGGCTCGACCTGGTGCTGGAACACGGCTGGGCCTACGGGACGGGCGGCACCGCGCTGGCCGGCAAGACGATGCTGGCGGCGGTGTCGGCCGGCGGGCGCGAGCCGGCCTACCGGGCCGAGGGGCTCAACGGCCGCCCGGTGCGCACCTTCCTGGCGCCGCTCGAGCAGACCGCGCGGCTCTGCGGGATGGACTGGCTGGCGCCGTTCGTCGTGCACGGGACGCACGCCCTGGACCCCTCCGCGATCGAGCGCGCGGCGGCCGAGTACCGGCGCGTGGTCGAGGCGCTGCGCGACGGCCGGATCGACCGCGCGGCGGCGCGGGCCGCGCCCTTCCTGAACGCCGACCTCGACTCCGTTCTGGGGGGCTGAACGCCGATGGCCGCCGAGGAGTTCTTCCGCCAGGCGCTGGTCTACCTGACCGCGGCGGTCGTGTCGGTGCCGGTCGCCAAGCGGCTCGGGCTGGGCTCGGTGCTCGGCTACCTGGTCGCGGGCGCGATCGTGGGGCCGTTCGGGCTGGGGCTGGTCGGGGAGGAACGCCAGGACGTGATGCACTTCGCCGAGTTCGGCGTAGTGATGATGCTGTTCCTGGTCGGGTTGGAGCTCGACCCGAAGATGCTCTGGCGGCTGCGCGGGCCGATCCTCGGGCTGGGCGGGCTGCAGGTCCTGCTGACGGCGCTGGCGGGCGCGGGCGCGGCGCTGGCGCTCGGGCTGCCGGGGCCGGTCGCGCTGGCTGTCGGCCTGATCCTGGCGATGTCGTCGACCGCGATCGCGCTGCAGGGGCTGGGCGAGAAGGGGCTGCTGAAGACCCCCGGCGGGCAGAATTCCTTCGCCGTGCTGCTGTTCCAGGACGTCGCGGTGATCCCGATCCTCGCGCTGCTGCCGCTGCTCGCGCCCGCCGCGGGGCACGGGGGGGCGGGGGCGGACCCGAGTGCGGCCCACGGCGGGGCGGGGCTCTCGGGCTGGGCGCAGACGCTCGCCGTGCTGGGCGCGGTGGCGCTGATCGTCGTCGCGGGGCGCACCGTGGTGCGCCCCGCGCTGCGTGCGATCGCGCGCACGCGGCTCTCCGAGCTGTTCACCGCCGCGGCGCTCCTGATCGTGATCGCGATCGCGATGCTGATGACGAAGGCCGGGGTCAGCCCGGCGCTCGGCACCTTCCTGGCGGGCGTCGTGCTGGCCGGCAGCGAGTACCGCCACGAGCTGGTCTCGGACATCGAGCCGTTCAAGGGGCTGCTGCTCGGCCTGTTCTTCATCGCCGTCGGGGCCTCGATCGACTTCGGCCTGCTGGCGGCGCGGCCGGGGACGATCGGGCTGCTGGTGCTGGGCGCGATCGTCCTGAAGCTGGCCGTGCTGGCCGGGCTGGGGCGAGGCTTCGGGATGGCTGCGGCCGACAACGCGGTCTTCGCGCTCTCGCTGGCCCAGGTCGGGGAGTTCGCCTTCGTGCTGATCGCTTTCGCCGCGACGATCGGGCTGTTCCCGGCCGCGGTGAGCGGGCCGTTCGTGGCGGTCGTGGCGCTGAGCATGGCGGCCTCGCCGCTGCTCGTCGCGCTGGGCGAGAAGGTGATCGTACCGCGGCTGCGGCGGACCCCCGCGTCCGACCGCGCGCCCGACCCGGTCCACGAGCAGAACCCGGTGATCATCGCGGGCTTCGGGCGCTTCGGGCAGATCGTGGCGCGGCTGCTGCGGGCGCACGGCGTCGGGACGACGGTGCTCGAGACCGACGCCGACCGGATCGACCTGCTGCGGCGCTTTGCGCAGCGGGCCCACTACGGCGACGCCTCGCGCGTCGAGCTGCTGCGCGCGGCGGGGGCGGAGCAGGCGCGGCTGCTGGTGGTGGCGATCGACGACCCCGGGAAGCGGCTCGAGCTGGTGCGCGCCGTGCGCCGTCACTTCCCGGGGCTGCGGATCCTGGCACGGGCGGAGGACATGCTCGACGCCTACGACCTGCTCGACGCCGGCGTGACCGACATCTACCGCGAGACGCTCGACAGCTCGCTGCGGGCGGGAGCCGACGCGCTGCGGCTGCTGGGGGTGCGCGCCTACGCGGCGCAGCGCGCGGCGCGCGCCTTCCTCCGGCACGACGAGCAGTCGGTCCGGGAGCTGGCGGCGCGGCGCGGCGACGAGGCGGCCTACGTCTCGGCCGCCCGCGAGCGGATCGCGGACCTCGAGCGCCTGATGCGCGAGGACCTCGAGCCGCGCGAGCGCGAGCGGGACGCCGGGTGGGACAGCGAGTCGTTGCGCGAGGACGCCCGCGGCGGGGGTTTCGCGAAGCGCGACTGATCGCCGCGGCGCCGCGGCGTGCTAAGGTGCGCGGGTGCCGATCGTCACGCCGGGATCCGGGGGGCGCGACATGCGGGCCGAGCTGCTCCCGCCCGGGCTGCTCCCGCTGTTCGACGACCGCTTCGTCCGCTCCTGCGACCTGGTGGAGGAGTACGTCCGCGCCCTGGCCATCGCGGTGGTGCGCGAAGCGGGTCTCGACGGCGCCACGCGCGGCCCACTCGCGGCCGGGATGGACGGCGCGGCGGACCGGCTGGTGTGCGCGTCCCGCGGCGCGGCGGGCGCGCCGGCGCCGCGCGAGCCGGCGGCGATCGCCGCCGAGCAGGAGGCGCACGACCCGGCGGCCCTCCCGACCTACCGGATCGCGGCGGCTGCCGCGGCGGCCTGGCCCGCCGTGCTGTGCGGCGAGGCGCGGGGCGAGGAGGCGCTCTTCTCCCCCGCGAACGCGGCTCTCTGGCCCGACTACTTCTCCAACGACAACCCGCTCTACGCGATCAACAACCGCGTCGGCGCGGCGGGGGCGGCGCGCGTGCTGCCGGCGGGGCCGCTGCGCGTGCTCGAGCTGGGGGGCGGGCTGGGGAGCGCGAGCCTCGCGCTGCTCGACGCGCTCGAGGCGGCCGGGCGGCTGGGCGACCTCGTCGAGTACCGCTTCACGGAGCTGGCGCCGCCCTTCCTGCGCCGCGCGCAGCGCACGCTCGGGGCGCGGCGGCCGGGGCTGCCGATCGCCTGCGCGCGGGCCGACATCGACCAGCCGCTGGCGGGGCAGGGGATTGCGCCCGGCAGTGTCGACCTGGCCTGGGCGGTGAACACCCTGCACGTCGCGCGCGACCTGGGCGCGACGCTGGCCGAACTGCGCACGGCGCTGCGGCCGGGCGGGGTGCTGGTGCTGGGGGAGTGCCTGCGCCCGTACCCCGGGGCCCCGGTCTACCCGGAGTTCGTGTTCCAGCTGCTCGAGCCGTTCCGCGCGCCGCGCCGCGACGCGGCGCTTCGCCCGGAACCGGGGTTCCTGACGCCGGAGGCGTGGCAGGCCTCGTTCCTCGCGGCCGGCTTCGAGCCGCTGCCCGTCTACCCGGACGTGGTGCGGATCCGCGAGGTCTACCCGGCCTTCTTCGTCGGCGCGCTCGGGGCGCGGCGGCCGTGACGGGCCGCGCGCTCCCGGGGCCGGTGACGGTCCCGCTGCGGCTCGAGGAGGACGCTTCCTGGTTCGCCGGCCACTTCCCCGGGGCGCCGATCCTGCCGGGGATCGCGCACCTCGCGCTGGTCGAACGGGCGCTCGGCGCTCTGCTCGGCGAGCCGGCCCGGATCGCGGCCGTCCTCTCCCTGCGGCTGCGAGTTCCGCTCGGCCCGCGGGACGCGCTCGCGCTGCGGCTGATGCCGGCGGAGGGGAGTGCGGTCC
>CAYZDB010000027.1:0-16210 GCA_964476985.1 uncultured Acidobacteriota bacterium
CGGAGCCATGAAGAACGCCGCGGCGCCGGCCCCCAGCGGAGCCGACGCGGCGGCGCCCCGGGCCGGCAGCAGGTCGCTGCCGGGATCGGTCAGGACCACCCGCATCCCGCGGGCCCGCACGACGTTGCGGGCCCTGACGTCGCCGTGCACGACGCCGGCCGCGTGCAGGGCCCCGAGCGCGCGGCAGAGCGCGGAGCCGACCGCGGCCAGTTCCTGCGGCGCGAACGGCCCCTGCTCCTCGACGAGCTGCGCCATCGAGATCCCGTCGAGCAGCTCCATCGTCCGGCCGGCGCGGCCGGCGTGAACCCCCGCGCTCAGCACCCGCACGAGGTGCGGGTGCTCGATCCCGGCGAGCTGCTCGCCCTGCCTGACGAACGCCGCGACGAGCGCCGAGTCGGTTCGCGCCCCGGCCGGAAGCAGGCGCACGGCGACGACCGGACCGCCGCCCCGGGGACGGGCCCGGAAGACCTCGCCCGCGGGACCGCCGCCGAGCCGCTCGAGCAGCTCGAGCGGGCCCCACCGCTTCGGTTCGGCGCCGCTGGTCATGGGCGGAGAAGGTAGCCTCTCCCGCGCCGCACCGTCCACGGCGAACGCTCCCCCTTCGCGCTACCCTCCGGCGATGGCGCGGCCGGTCCGCAACCCCCCGAACCCCTGGGCCACGACCGAGGTCGAGTGGCTCGGCGAGCCGCCGCCCGCGCGGCTCGAGGTCTTCGAGGAGCGGGCGCGCTCGGTCCTGACCCAAAACGACTCCCCCGACCTCGCGCTGCGCTGGTCGGTCAACCCCTACCGCGGCTGCCACCACGGCTGCGCCTACTGCTACGCGCGGCGCTCGCACCAGTACCTGGGTTTCGGCGCCGGGACCGATTTCGAGCGCTGGATCGTGGTCAAGGTCAACGCCCCCGAAGTGCTCGCCCGCGAGCTCGCGCGGCGCGACCTCGGCGGCGAGCCGGTCGTCTTCTCGGGAAACACCGACTGCTACCAGCCGCTCGAGGCCAGCTACCGGCTGACGCGGCGCTGCCTCGAGGCCTGCGCCGAGCGGAACGCCGCGGCGGCGGTGATCACCAAGTCGGCGCTGGTCCGGCGCGATCTCGACCTGCTCGCGGCGCTGGCGGAGCGCGGCCTGGTCAGCGTCTGCCTCTCGATCCCGGTGGCCGACGAGGCGATCGCGCGCGGACTCGAGCCCTGGGCCGCCCCCCCGGAGCTGCGCTTCGAGACGCTGCGCGCGCTCTCCGCCGCCGGGATCCCGACCGCGGTCTCGCTGGCCCCGCAGATCCCCGGACTGACCGATCACGACATCCCGCGCGTGCTCGAACGGGCACGGGCCGCCGGGGCGACGCGCTGCTTCATGACGATGGTGCGCCTGGCGGGCGAGGTTCTCCCGGTCTTCGAGGAACGGCTGCGCGAGGCCTTTCCGGGCCGGGCCGCGCGGGTGCTCGGCGCGATCCGCGAGGTGCGCGGCGGGGCGCTGAACGAGGCGCGCTACGGCGCGAGGCTGCGCGGCGAGGGACCGCGCTGGGAGGCGATCGAGGGGCTGTTCCGGCTCCACGCCCGGCGCCTCGGCTACGCCGTCGGCGAGGAGGTCTCGCAACGGCCGCCCGGACCGCCCCGGCCGGCCCGGCGCCAGGCCTCGCTGTTCGAGGAACCGGCGGCGCGACCCGCGGACGGGTAGGGCGCGCGTTCCCGGCGCGCGGGTGGTGGCACGCGCCCCGCGTGTCACACTGGAACGCCCAGCGGAGGTTCGCCATGCCCCCGCAGCCGCCGCACCTGCAGCTCGACCTGTTCGGCGACGCGCTGCCCGGCCCCGCGCCGGTGCGGCCCGAACTCGCGCGGCTCGCCGCGGCGCTCGATCCGGCGCTCCGGCTCGGGACCTCGTCGTGGGCCTTCCCGGGCTGGTCCGGCACGGTCTACGACCCGGCCGCGAACCTGGACGAATCGGCCCTCGCGCGCCACGGACTGGCCGCCTACGCCGCCCACCCGCTGCTGCGCGCGGTCGGCCTGGACCGCAGCTATTACGCGCCGCTCCCCGCCGCGGAGTTCGCACGCTACGCGGCCCAGGTGCCGGACGACTTCCGGTTCGTGGTCAAGGCCTGGCAGGACCTGCTGCGCCCCCACGCCGTCGAGGAGACGGCGTGGCACCGCGGGCTCGCCCCCAACCCGCATTTCCTCTCCGGCGCGGTCGCCGAGGCGGCGGTGGTGCGGCCCGCGTGCGAGGGGCTCGGTGACAAGCTCGGCGTCGTGCTGTTCCAGTTCCCGCCGCTGCGGCGCGCCGCATCCGGCTCGCCCGCCGCCTTCGCCGAGCGCCTGGCTGCGTTTCTCGCCGCGCTGCCGCGCGGGCCGGCCTACGCCGTGGAGCTGCGCTCGCGCGAACAGCTGGGCCGCCCCCTGGCGCGGGTGCTGGAGCAGGCGGGCGCCTCGCCGTGTTTCGTGGTCCACCCGGCGCTGCCGCCGCTCGCCCGCCAGGCGGAGATCTTCGACCCGGCGCGCTATCCGCTGCTGCTGGTGCGCTGGATGCTCCGCTCGGGACAGACCTACGAGGGGGCCCGGCTGCGCTTCCAGCCCTTCGACCGGCTGGCCGACGAGGACCCCGCGGCGCGCGCCGCGGTCGCCGAGCTGGTCCGCGCCGCGCTGCACGAGCGCCGCCCGGCCTTCGTGATCGCGAACAACAAGGCCGAGGGCTCCGCTCCCCTGACGCTCGTCGCGCTGGCACGCACGCTGGCGGGGGCGGCGGCCTACTGAACGCCGGAGGCCCGCTCGGACAGCGACATCAGGGCGTCCTTCACCCCTTCCGTCCCGCCGGACTTCACGGCCTCGGCGAGCGCCTCGGGCAGCGTCCGGCTGAGCCGGCCCTTGAGGCGGGCGTAGAGGACCTGCCGCTCGCCCGACGCGACCAGCACCAGGTCGCCGATCGCGTCGGCCCGCTCGCCCCGCACGAGGACCAGCGCCGAGCGGGCGCCATCGCGCGTCTTCACGACCGGCTCCCAGCCCCTGATCGGCATCCGCGTGAAGTCCAGTTCGGCGCTCGCCGCCGCCGCGGGCGGCGCGTCGTAGACCGCCAGCTCCAGCGCGTCGAGCCCCGCCAGCGGCAGCCCGCCCCCTTCCGCCGCCGCACCGCCGAGGACGGCCCGGGCCAGGGACAGCGTGGTCGGGCCCAGCGTGAACTCGAAGGCGCGCCGCGGGTCCTGTCCGGTCTGGTGCACGATCTCGTCCCGGATCCGCGCCGGGCTGAAGGCGGTGGCACAGGCCGCGGCGGCGAGCAGCAGCCCGGGCAGCAGCAGTGCGGCGGCGCGCCGTCTCACGCGTCGCCGTCGTCGGCCGCGGCGTGGCGCATCGCGTCGAGCAGGACCTCCGCCGGCTGCGATCCGGTCACGACGTAGCGGTGGTTGAAGATGAAGACCGGGACGCCGTCCACCCCGATCTCGCGGGCCGCCTCTTCCTCTGCGGCCACCCGATCGAGGCCCGCCCCGTCGCCCAGCACGGCGCGGACCGCCTCCCCTTCGAGGCCCGCGCGAAGCGCGACCGTCTCGAGGCTGCGGGGCTGGGTCAGGTCGACCCCCTCGACGAAGAACGCCCGGAAGAACCCCTCGACGAGTTCCTCCTGGACCGCCGGCCGCGGGGCGGCGGCGATCAGCGCGTGCGCGACCCGGGTGTTGGGCTGCCGCGCGATCCGGTCGAAGGCGAAGACGATCCCGGCCTCGCGGCCGGCCGCCTGGACCGGGGCCAGCGCGGCCTCGTGATCGTCCCCGAACTTGGCCCGGTAGTGCTCCCGCCGGTCGACGCCGGCCGCGGGGAGGTCCGGGTTCAGCTCGAAGGCGCGCCAGTGGATCTCGGGCGGGGCCGCGTCCGGGTTTCCGCGCGAGTACTCGGCGAGCGCGGCTTCCAGCCGCCGCTTGCCGATGTAGCACCAGGGGCAGACCACGTCCGAGATCACGTCGATCGTCAGGGGCATCGGAGCCTTCCTCGCCGCCCGCGAGGGGGCGGCGCCCAAGGATAAGGCCGCGGGGCTCCGGTTCGGGCCGGGACCCGGGCTGAACCGCCCGCTCTCGCGGATAATGCGCCCCGGAGGAGGCCCGCAGCCATGACCCGGCAAGGCGGTGGTCGCGACATCACACGGTGCGTGCTCGCGGGGTTCGCGCTGGCGCTGCTGGCGGCGGCGGCCGGGGTGCCGGCCGCCGAGGTCGCGCCGGGCGCCCCCCCGCCGGGAGACGCCGGGGCCGCGCGCCCCGCCCCCCTCGACCTGGCGACGGCGCCGGTGGTCAGCGCCGAGAGCGCGCAGGCGCTGGCCGACGCGATGGCGGCCGAGGCCGGCCCCCCCGTCCGCAGCCAGGCGGGAGAAGCCGAGTTCCGCTTCAACAACCGCCGGGTCGCCACGCTGCGGGCCAACGTCACCGGCCTCACCCCCTTAGAGCGCGCCGCCGGGGCGGCCCGGCGCCTGGAGCGGGCGCTCGAGGCCTCCGGCCGGCAACCGGTCTCGGTCTACCCGGTCTCCTACGGCGCGATCCTCACGGTGGGACCCGTCCCGATCTTCGCGATCACGTTCGAGGACCTCGACGAGGCCGGGGGCGAGTCGATCCACGAGGCGACGGTCCACGCCCGCGAGCAGCTCGAGCGGGTCGTCCGCGAGGGCACGGAGGAGATGCTCCTCCCGTACACGCTGCGCGCCGTCTTCTTCACGATCGGCGGTGCGGTGCTCGCCGCGGCCGCCATCCTGCTGCTGCGGCGGCTGCGCCTCTGGCTGACCGCCCGCCTGAAGCGCGAAGCGGAATCCCGCCTGGCCGGGGCCAGGCTCGGCCGCCTGGCCCAGTCCGGCTCGGCGCAGTTATTCCTCTGGATCGACCGCGTCCTGGCGTTCGGCGCCTGGGCGGCCGGGCTCGGCGTGATGTTCCTCTGGGTGACCTTCGCCCTGCAGCGCTTCCCCTACACCCGGCCGTGGGGCGAACAGATGGGGAGCTACGTCGTCGCGGCCTTCGAGACCGTCGCGACCGGGATCGTGTCGTCGATCCCGAAGCTGCTCGTCGTGCTGCTGATCGGCCTGTTCGCGCGGGTCCTGTCGCGACTGGTCGGCGAGACCTTCCGCGCGATCGAGGACGGCCGGCTCCCCGCCTCCGAGGCGCTGCGCGAGACCGCCCAGCCGACCCGCCGGATGCTCCAGGGTCTGGTCTGGATCTTCGCGCTGGTGCTGGCCTTCCCGTACCTGCCGGGCAGCGACTCGGCCGCCTTCAAGGGGGTCTCGGTGATGCTCGGCGTGATCATCTCGCTCGGCTCGGCCGGGATCGTCGGGCAGGTGATGAGCGGGCTGGTGCTGATGTACTCCCGCGCCGTCCGTCCCGGCGACTACGTCCGGATCGGGCAGGTCGAAGGGACGGTGACGGAGCTGTCGATGCTCTCGACCAAGCTCCGGACCAACCGCCGCGAAGAGGTGACGATTCCCAACACCGTGGTCGTGGCCGGCTCCACCACCAACTACCACCGGCACGCCGACGAAGGAGTGCTGGCCGGGACGACCGTGACGATCGGCTACGACGCGCCGTGGCGGCAGGTCCACGCGCTGCTGCTGGCGGCGGCCGAGCGCACGCCGGGGCTGCGGCGGCCGCCCGAGCCGCGGGTCCTGCAGACCGCGCTCTCGGACTTCTACGTCGAGTACACGCTGCTGGTCTGCCTCGAGCGGCCGGAACTGCGGGTCGTCACCCTGGCCACGCTGCACGAGCACATCCAGGACCTCTTCAACGAGCACGGCGTCCAGATCATGTCGCCGCACTACGAGGCCGACCCCGAGGGCAAGAAGGTGGTGCCGCAGCGCGAGTGGTTCGCACCGCCCGCCAAGCCGCCGGAGTGAGCCGAGTGTGAGGCCGTTCCTCGACCTGCTGCCCGACGGAGTCGCCGACTGGATGGTGCGCCAGGCGGTCGAGCGCCGCTTCGCCGCCGGCGAGGCGGCGATCCGCGAGGGCGAGGTTCCCGCCGCGATCTTCCTCGTGCTCGAGGGGGTGCTCGACGTGATCGCCGCCGACGGCCGGCGCCTGGCGCGGCTCGGCCCCGGCAGCCTGTTCGGCGAGATGTCGTTCGCCGACGACGCCCCGGCCTCGGCCAGCGTCGTGGCCGCGGAGGCGGCCCGCGCGCTGGCCCTGCCGCGCGAGCAGCTGGCCCCGCAGCTGGCGGCCGACGCGGACTTCGCCGCCGGGTTCTACCGGGCGCTCTCCGCGACGCTCTCGGGCCGGCTGCGGGCCGCCAACGCGCGGCTGCGCGCCGCGGCGCCCGGGGACGCGCCGACCGAGGGGGCCCCGCCCGACGCGGCGGTTCGGCCCGCGCTGGAAGCGGTCGACGCCTGGAAGGCGCTGCTGCTGCGGCTCGACAAGGCCGCGCTGAAGTCCGGGCAGGTCGACGAGGCGGGCTACCGCGAGTTCGCCGCGACGGCGCTCGGGCTGATGCAGGCTAGCCACGAGCTGCTCGGCCCCGGCTCGCCGCTGCACGAGGCGCAGCGCGCGCAGCTGGGGGCCCGGGTCCAGCGCGAGATCCTCCCCTTCGTGCTGGCGACGGAAACCGCCGAGCGCTTCTACTCCAAGCCCCGGGGCTACGCCGGCGACTTCCTCGCGATCGACATGATCTACGCCAACCAGCCGCGCGGCGCCGGCCGGATCGGCCCGCTCGTCGATCGGCTGTTCCTCGACACGCCCCCCGCGCGCGCGGTGCGAAACCGGCGGGCGCTGCTGGCCGCGGAGATCGTCGCGACGGTCCGCTCGAAGGCGCCGGAGCCGGCCCGCGTGACCTGCCTGGCCAGCGGACCGGCGCGCGAGGTGTTCGACGCCTTCGCGGCGATCGAGGCGCCGGAGGGCCTGTTTGCGACGCTGCTCGACATCGACCCGCAGGCGCTCGCGCTCGTCGAGCAGGAGCTGGACCGGCAGCGCCTGGGCCCGCAGGTCACGCTGGTCCACGAGAACCTGATCGCGCTCTTCCTCGGCCGGGGGAAGACGGTGCTCGAGCCGCAGGACCTGATCTACAGCATCGGCGTGACCGACTACCTTCCCGACCGGCTGCTGGTCAAGCTGCTCGACTTCTGCGCCCGCAGCCTGGCGCCCGGGGGACGCGTCCTCATCGGCAACTTCCACCCCCGGAACGCGGCCCGCGAGTTCATGGACCACGTCCTGGAGTGGAACCTGATCCACCGCACCGAAGACGACATGAACCGGCTCTTCGCGGCCTCCGAGTTCCGGCGGCCGTGCCGCCGGATCGTCTTCGAGGCGGAGGGGATCGACCTCTTCGCGGAGTGCGTCAAGGAGGAGGAATGACCCGCTGCGCCGGCTGCCGCCACCGTCTCGACGACGAGTCCTCCTGCCTGATCGTCTGCATGCACGGCTCGCTGATGGGGGACGAGTACGTCGAGTGCTACTACCGCTGCCCGCACTGCGGGGCCTGCACGATGTCGGTCGTGCGGGACCGCTTCCTGGGCGACGAGGTCGTGGTGACGGAGGCGGCGGTGCTGTCGGAAGAGGAGGCCCAGCGGCGGCTGGCGGTGATCGCCCGCTGTCCCGAGCCGTGGAACAAGCGCTGCCGGTGCGACGCGCACCGCGAGTACTTCGGCGACGCGCTCGACTGACCGACGCGTCTCAACCAGGAGCGACCTGATGAACCGATCCCGCCCGGCCCCGAATCGATCCCTCCCCGCGCTGCTCGGGCTCGCGCGCGCGGCGGCGCTCGTGCTGCCGTCGTGCGGGGGCGGCCCCGAGGCCCCGCCCGCCGCGGAGACGGCCGCCCCGGCGCCCGCCCCCCCGCCGGCCCCGCCCCCGCCGCCGCCGCCTCCTCCCCCTCCGCCGCCGCGCGAGCTGAGCTGGAGCGGGAAGGTGGACATGAAGCTCTGGTCGCCCGGCCGCGTGAAGGCCTACAAGGCGGCGCTGCAGCGCGAAACGCCTCCCACGCTCGCGATCCTGCGGATCCCGAGGCTGAAGCTCGAGGTCCCGGTCTACGCGGGGACGACCGACGCGGTGCTCGACCTCGCGGCCGGCCAGATCGAGGGGACGGCCCTGCCCGGCACGGTGGGGAACGTCGGGATCGCGGCCCATCGCGACGGGTTCTTCCGCGTGCTGAAGGACCTCAAGGAGGGGGACGCGCTGGTGCTCGACACTCCGGCCGCGACCGAGAACTACCGGGTCGAGTGGATCCGGATCACGACGCCGACCGACGTCAGCGTGATCGCGCCGACCCCGACGCCGGCGGTGACGCTGGTCGGTTGCTACCCGTTCTACCACGTCGGGGCCGCCCCGCAGCGCTTCATCGTGCGCGCGGTGCCGGTGGACGGCGCGCGCCCCGGCGCCTGACCGGCGGCCGGGACGCAAAACGGGCCGGCGCCACCTTCGCGCCAGCCCGTGAAGGGCGCTCATCGCGCCCGGGACGATCGATGGTAGCGGGGGCGGGATTTGAACCCGCGACCTTTGGGTTATGAGCCCAACGAGCTACCGGACTGCTCCACCCCGCGTCAGGTCGTTCAAAGCGGCGGGATTGTAGGGGGCGCTTCCCGGCGTGTCAACTTCGGTGCCGGGACCGCCCGCGGCGCGCGTGCGGAACCGGGGCCGCGCGGGCTAGCGCGCGGTCGACGCCGCGGCCGGCGAGGCCAGCACCGAGCCCCCCGCCGCGGGAGTCGCCGGCTTCGGCTTCTTGCGGTTCTCGGGGGCGAGCGGATCGTCCTCGCCGGTGATCAGGACGATCTCGCCGGGCCGCTGGTAGTCGAGCCGCCGCCGGATCTCCTGCTCGATCCGCAGGTCGTCGCTCCGCAGGGCCTCGACCTCGGCCCGGATCCCGTCGTTGATCTCGCGCTCGGCGGCCAGCTTCGCCTTGAGCGCGTCGCGCTGCTGCAGCCGCTCGTACTGCCGGAACAGGCCCTCGGATCCGAACAGCGCGTAGACCCAGCCCAGCGCCGCGGCCAGGTAGATGGCCCAGCGCAGCGCGGTCCCGCGCAGCGCCCGCTCGCGCGGCGGCGCGGCGGCCCCGCGGCCCGGCTTGCCCTTCCCCGGCTTCTCCCCCGCCCCCGCCATCGGCCCCCTAGTCCTCCACCAGACCGTACGGCTCGCGGCCGGCATAGGCCGCGACCTCCCCCAGCTCCTCCTCGATCCGGAGCAGCTGGTTGTACTTGGCGACCCGCTCGCCGCGCGCCGGCGCGCCGGTCTTGATCTGCCCGACGCCGCTGCCGACGGCGAGGTCGGCGATGAAGGTGTCCTCGGTCTCGCCCGAGCGGTGCGAGATGATCGCGCCGTAGCTGTTGGCCCGGGCCAGCGCGATCGCGTCCAGCGTCTCGCTCACGCTGCCGATCTGGTTGAGCTTGATCAGCACCGCGTTGGCGACCCCCTTCTCGATCCCCTCGGTGATGATCTCGGGGTTGGTCACGAAGACGTCGTCCCCGACAAGCTGGATCCGGTCGCCCAGCGCGTCGGTCAGCGCGGCCCAGCCGTCCCAGTCCCCTTCCGCCATCCCGTCCTCGATCGTCACGATCGGGTAGGCGTCGACCCAGTCGGCGTAGAGCCGGATCAGCTCGTCCGGCTTCAGCGTCCGGCCCTCGCCCTCGAGCCGGTAGCTGCCGTCCTTGAAGAACTCGCTGGCCGCGACGTCGAGCCCCAGCACGACGTCCTCGATCGGCCGGTAGCCGGCCTTCTGGATCGCTTCGAGGATCAGGTCGAGCGCCTCGCGGTTGGACTTGAGGTCGGGCGCGAACCCGCCCTCGTCGCCGACCGCGGTCGCCCGCTTGCGCCCCTTGAGGACCTTCTTCAGGACCTGGTAGATCTCGGCGGAGGCCCGCAGCGCGTCGGCGAAGGTCTCGAGCCCGACCGGCAGGATCATGAACTCCTGCACGTCGACGTTGTTGTCGGCGTGGGCCCCGCCGTTGAGGATGTTCAGCATCGGCGTCGGCAGGACCCGCGCGTTGGCCCCGCCGAGGTAGCGGTAGAGCGGCAGCCCGGAGATCCCGGCCCCGGCGCGGGCCGCGGCCATGCTGACGCCGAGGATCGCGTTCGCGCCCAGGTTCTTCTTGAACGGGGTCCCGTCGCGGTCGAGCAGGACCTGGTCGATCAGCCGCTGGTCGGTCGCGGGGAGCCCCTCGATCGCCGGGCCGAGCACTTCGTTGACGTGCCGGACCGCCTTCTGGACCCCCTTGCCGCCGAAGCGGGCGGCCTCCTCGTCGCGCAGCTCGAGCGCCTCGCGGCTGCCGGTCGAGGCGCCGGAGGGGACGGACGCCCGGCCGATCACCTCGTCCTCGACCGTGACGTCGACCTCGATCGTGGGGTTGCCTCTCGAATCCAGGATCTCGCGAGCGAAGACCGCGGTGATCTCGGCCATGGGTCTCGGGGCCTCCGTCCGCCTCGCGGGCGGCGCGTGCCGCGCTAGTCTATATCGCGCCGCGCCCCGGCGGGGAGCCGCCGGGGCGCGGAACGACCGAGGGAGCCCGGCCATGAACGCCCCGCACGACGAAGAGATCCTGCTCGTGTTCTGCACCGCGCCCGACCTCGAAACGGCCCGCCGTCTCGCCCGGATGGCGGTCGAGCAGCGGCTGGCCGCCTGCGCCAACCTCGCCCCCGGCCTGACCTCGATCTACTCCTGGGAAGAGGCGCTGCACGAGGAGCGCGAGGCGCTGATCCTCTTCAAGACCCGCGCCTCGTGCTTCGACGCGCTGGCCGCCGCGCTGGTGAAGGCCCACCCCTACCAGGTGCCGGAGGTGCTGGCCGTCCCCGCGGCGCGGGTGCACGCGCCCTACCGCGACTGGGTCCTGGCGGGCTGCGGGGCGTGATCCGGCGCCCCCTCGCGGGCCTCGCCGCCTGGGTCCTCGCCGCAGCCGCCGCGCTCGCGGCCGAGGAGGTTCTCCAGCCGCCGGCCGGCCCGCCCGATCCGGCGGCGCTCTGCGCCCCGGGGACCTCGATCGGTACGATCGACGTCGAGGTGGTCAACGTCTTCGACACCAGCATCCCGGCCGAGAACCGCTGGATCTACCGGGCCGCGAACTGGGTCCACTCGCTCAACCTGACCCGGGTCTCGCGCGTCCGGAGCCTGCTGATCGTCCGGCCGGGCGAGCCCTGCGACCTCGAGCGGCTGGCCGAGGCCGAGCGCGAGCTGCGCAACCTGCCGTTCCTCTCCGACGCCTGGGTCGAGCCGGTCGCCCGCGAGGGGAACGAGGTCCGGATCAAGGTCCGGGTCCGCGACTCCTGGTCGACGCGGATCGGGATCTCCGCCGGGGTCGCCGGCGGCGCCGGGAACGCGAGCTTCCGGGTCGTCGAGCGCAACCTGCTCGGGACCGGCGTCGGCCTGGGCTGGCGCTACCAGAAGAACATCGACCGCACGCTGCGGACCTTCGAGCTGTACGCCCCCTCCCTGACCCGCCAGCGCTGGCAGGTGGACGCGATCTACAGCGACAACTCCGACGGCTACCAGCGCACGCTGGCCGTGACCCGGCCGTTCTACTCGCTCGACACCCCCTGGAACACGCTCGTCTCGGCCGACCGCCGGCAGCTCGAGCAGAAGGTCTACGACTTCGGCCAGCAGATCGATCTCTGGCGCCGCACCTACGAGGGGGCCCGGGCGACCTTCGGATGGGCCCGGCCCCGCGCCCCGGGCGGGAGCGTCCTGCGCTGGTTCGGCGGGGTGCGGCGGCTCCACGAGACCTGGGAGCGGGTCGACCCGGAAAAACCCCCGCCGGTTCCCGAGACCGCGCCGCCCGACGCCGACGCCTGGCTGGCCGGGGTCGGTTTCGAGTGGATCGTCCCCTACTTCGTCAAGACCGCGTTCCTCGACTCGGGACGGCGGGTCGAGGACGTCGACCTCTCGACGCGGGTCGTGGTCACCCTCGACCGCTCGCTCGCCAGCCTGAGCGAGGAGCGCGCCTTCGAGCTGGAGGCGATCGCCTCGACCGGCCACGCCCTCGACGAGAAGAACACGCTGCTGCTGCAGGCCTCGCAGCTGGTCCGGATGTCGGGCGGCGACTGGTACGACACGATCACGACGCTGAACGCGGAGTACTACCTGAAGCTCCACCCGCTGCACACGACCTACGTCTCCCTGGCCGGGGCCCGCGGGGTCGACCTGCCCAGCACCTCGCAGTTCCTGCTGGGGGCCGACACCGGGCTGCGCGGCTACGCCGCGCGGCAGTTCGACGGCGACCGGATGTTTCTGTTCCAGGCCGAGCACCGGGTCTTCCTGTCGCGCGAGTGGCTGCGGCTGGTGCGGCTGGCGTTCGTCGGGTTCGTCGACGTCGGGCTGGCCTGGGACTCCGGGGACGACGTCTCCTGGCGCGACCTGCGGCCGGACGCGGGGGTCGGGGTCCGGATCTCGCTGCTGCGCGGGACCAAGGGGGCGGGCCTGGCGGCCTACGCCGGCTACCCGCTGGACCGGGACGGGCTGCCGGAGGACGAGAACGGCTGGCAGTTCACCGTCTTCACCTTCACGGGGTTCTAGCGAGGTTCGGCCGCGAAGGGCGGGCGCCCCGCGCCGCCCGATTCTTGACAGCCGCCCGACCCAAACCCTAGACTCCTCGCGCTTTCCCCCGGCACCATCCCCGGCCCGCGGCCGACCGCCGCCCGGCCCACCCGCCCTCGACCCCCCCGAGCCAACCCCCCCGGCCAGCCGTGCGAGTTCTCCCATGGGCATGAGCGCCACCAACGGTGGCCCGACCGGCAGCGACCGGGCGGACGCCCATTCGCTCAACGCGCTCAACAAGATGCGCACCGACCAGCTGCAGGCGGTCGCGCGCGAGCTGGGGCTGACCGGGACGACCGGCCGGCGCAAGACCGACCTGATCTACGAGATCCTGCGGGCCCAGACCGAGCGCCGCGGGCTGGTCTTCGCCGAGGGGGTGCTGGAGGCCCTCGCCGAGGGCTACGGCTTCCTGCGCTCGGCCGAGAACAGCTACCTGCCCGGTCCCGACGACATCTACGTCTCGCCGTCGCAGATCAACCGCTTCGCGCTCCAGACGGGCGACACGATCGCCGGCCAGGTCCGTCCGCCGAAGGAGGATGAGAAGTACTTCGCGCTGATCAAGGTGGAGGCGATCAACGGCGCCGACCCCGAGAAGTCGCGCGAGCGGATCCTCTTCGAGAACCTGGTCCCGCTCTACCCGCTCGAGCAGATCCGGCTCGAGACCGCCCCCGACAACCTGACCGGCCGGGTGATGGACCTCCTGACGCCGATCGGCAAGGGCCAGCGCGGACTGATCGTGGCCGCCCCCCGCACCGGCAAGACGATGCTGCTGCAGGCGATCGCCAACTCGATCACCGCCAACCACCCCGAGGTCGTGCTGATCATCCTGCTGATCGACGAGCGGCCGGAGGAGGTCACCGACGTGCTGCGCGCGGTCAAGGCGGAGGTCATCGCCTCGACCTTCGACGAGCCGGCGACGCGTCACGTGCAGGTCGCCGAGATGGTCATCGAGCGCGCCAAGCGGCTGGTCGAGTACGGCCGCGACGTCGTGATCCTGCTCGACTCGATCACGCGCCTGGCGCGGGCCTACAACAACGTCCAGCCCTCGTCCGGCAAGATCCTCTCGGGCGGGCTCGACAGCAACGCCCTGCAGCGGCCCAAGCGCTTCTTCGGCGCCGCGCGCCACCTGGAAGAGGGCGGCTCGCTGACGATCATCGCCACGGCGCTGGTCGACACCGGCTCGCGCATGGACGAGGTGATCTTCGAGGAGTTCAAGGGAACCGGCAACATGGAGCTGCACCTCGACCGGCGGCTGGCCGACCGGCGCGTCTTCCCCGCGTTCGACATCACGCGCTCGGGGACGCGCAAGGAGGAGCTGCTGCTCGACCCGGACACGCTCAACGCGGTCTGGATCCTCAGGAAGGTGCTCTCGCAGATGAACGGCACCGAGGCGCTCGAGCTGCTGCTCGACCGCCTGTCGAAGACGAAGGACAACGCGGATTTCATCCGCATGATGCGCGAAGGCGCCTGACGCCCGCGCCGCCGGAGGAAGACTTGGCCAACAAGCCGATCGAAAAGGCCCTCGGGGTGATCAGCAACCGGTTCCTGCTGACGACCGTGGTCGCGCGCCGCTGGGAGAACATCGTCGCCGGCGCGCCGCCGCTGGTCGAGAGCCGGGCCGGCGAGTCGAAGCTGGAGACCGTGCTCGAGGAAGTGATCGAGGAGTGCGTCACCGTCGATCCCGAGACGCGCGAGATCCGCCTGCACGGCGCGCCGCTGGTCGACGACCAGCAGGAGGCGCTCTTCTCCGAGCCGATCGAGCCGGACGCGACGCCCGCCGCCCCGAAGGGGCGCGAGCGCTAGCCCTTCGCGCCGCGCGATGTCCCGCCTGCGCCTCGCGCGCCGCGCGCCGGTCCCGGTCGACGCGCTGGTGGTGGTCGAGGGGCACCCCCTGCCCCTCGCGCTGCGCCGCGAGGTGCTGCGGCAGTGGGCGCGCGGCCCGGTCGCGGTGACCGCGACGCTCGACCGGCTGCCGCAGCCGCTGCTGGTCGCGCTGCGCTCCCCGGACTGGGACGACCCGGTCGCGACGGCGCGCCGCGTCGGCGGCGCCGCGCGCGCGCTGCTGGCCGAGCGGGCCCTCAGCGCGGCCGTGCTGGTCCCGGACGAGGCCCCGGACGACGCGGCGGAGGCCGTCCTGACGGGGTTGTCCCGGGGGCTCTACCGCTTCGATCGCTACCGCGAGCCGGTCGCGCCGCTGCCGGCGGTCACGGTCGTCGTCCCGCGCCGCGGGTTCGAGACGGCCGGCCGCCGCGCGCTCGACGTCGCCCGCGGGATCCGCCTGGCGCGCGACCTCGTCAACACCCCGGCCGAGGAGATGGGGCCGGACGAGCTGGAGGCCGAGGCCCGCCGGGTGGCGCGGCAGGCCGGGCTCTCGCTCCGCGTCCACGACCGCGCGCGGCTGCGCCGGATGGGGGCGGGGGCGCTGCTCGCGGTCGGGCGAGCCAGCCCGCGGGCGCCGCGGATGGTGGTGCTCGAACATCGCGGCGCGCCGAAGCGCGGCGACTGGCTGGCCTTCGCCGGCAAGGGGATCTGCTTCGACACGGGCGGTCTCAACCTCAAGCCCGGCGACCGCATGGCGCTGATGAAGAAGGACATGGCCGGCGCGGCGGCGGTGCTGGGGGCGGCGCTCGCGGTCGGCCGGCAGCGGCCGAAGCGCAACGTCCGCTTCTACCTCGCGCTGGCCGAGAATAGCGTCGCCGGCAACGCGCTGCGGCCGGGCGACGTGATCCGCGCGCTGGACGGGACGACGATCGAGATCGGCAACACCGACGCCGAGGGGCGGCTGGTGCTGGCCGACGCGGTCGCGCTGGCGGTCCGGGACGGCGCGTCGCGCGTGCTCGACGTCGCGACCCTGACCGGGGCCGCGCTGGTGGCGCTGGGGCGGGTCCGGATCCCGCTGGTCGGCAACGACGAGACCTGGCTGGCGGAGGTCGAGCGCGCGGCGGCGCGCGCCGGCGAGCGCGTCTGGCGCTTTCCGACTGACCCGGAGTACCGCGACGCGATCCGCTCGAAGATCGCGACGATCCGGAACACCGGCCGGGGCACCGAGGCCGGCGTGCTGGCCGGCGGGCTGTTCATCGGCCACTTCGCCGGGACGACGCCGTGGGCTCACCTCGACATCTCCCCCGCCTCGTGGACCGAGGCCGCGGGCGATCTCGGCCCGGAGGGGGCGACCGGCGTGACCGTCGCGACCCTGGTCCGGCTGGCGGGGGCGTAGCCTCCCCCGCTCGCGCGGGGGGATCGTGAGCGAGCGGCCGGCGTTCGCTGGGGGCGACCCCGCGCCGGCGGGCCGGGTCCTGGTCACCGGAGCCACCGGACACGTCGGGGCGCAGCTGGTCCGGGCCCTGCTCGAGGACGGTCGCCGCGTGCGGGCCCTGGTGCGGCAGGACCGCCGCGCGCTGGCCGGCCTGCCGGTCGAGACCGTGCCGGGCGACGTCCGCGATCCGGACTCGGTCCGGCGCGCGCTCGACGGGGTCGAGGCCGTCTACCACCTCGCGGCGCTGATCTCGCTGACCGGGGAGCAGGGCGGCCTCGTGCACGCGGTCAACGTCGCCGGGACGCGCACGGTGGTCGAAGGCTGCCTCGCGCGCGGCGTCGCGCGGCTGGTCCACTTCAGCTCGATCCACGCGCTGTCCCAGTTCCCCCGCGACGAGTCGCTCGACGAGCACCGCGCCGCGGCCGATCCCCGGCGCGCGCCGGCCTACGACCGCTCCAAGGCCGCCGGCGAGCGGGAGGTCGCCGCCGGCGTCGCCCGCGGCCTCGTGGCGAC